>CAJWOI010000057.1 GCA_913044255.1 uncultured Alphaproteobacteria bacterium | reverse complement strand
ATCATGGCGTCATTGGGGAAGAATTTGACGATCACAATCCAGATGCAGAATTCTGCTGGGTGCTTGATCCTATTGACGGAACCCGTGCATTTATTGCTGGCCTTCCCATGTTTGGTACTTTAATCGGGCTTGGTTACCAAAGGCGGCCCTTCTTAGGAATACTTGATCAACCAGTCATGCAAGACCGTTTTATCGGCACACCCCGAGGTAGTTCATTAAACGGAAAACCCATCAAAACCCGTAAGTGTTCCCGCCTTGACCAAGCAATTTACGCCCTAACGGACCCGCGCATGATGGCGACACCCGCGCAGGAGGTTGTCTTTCACCGCCTAATGCGAGAGACACATCTGACACAATTTGGTGGCAACTGTTACGCGTACGGCATGCTTGCATCGGGTGCCATCGACCTAATAACTGAAAATGACCTTCAGCCCTGGGACATATTTGCACTGATCCCAATCATTGAAGGCGCAGGGGGAGTGGTCACGGGATGGGCCGGCACTCCCGCCGAAAAAAGTGCCGCCGTCGTCGCGTGTGGAGATCCAATGCTGCACAAGGAAGTACTGCCGCTCCTCAAAAATGCGGCATAACTCGCAGTCGTAGCCAAGAACACGCACTCATCTTATTCTCTGGATCCGAGCGCCAATTTACAAAGGTTTAGAATAAATGATGGATCGCGAGAGGATGGAGTATGACGTGGTCATCGTCGGCGCTGGGCCTAGCGGGCTAGCCGCTGCAATCAAATTGCGCCAACTGGCTACACAGGAAGACAAAGAAATTAGCGTTTGCGTGCTTGAGAAAGGCTCCGAGGTTGGCGCTCATATTTTGTCTGGCGCAGTGATCGAGACCCGCGCGCTAGATGAATTGATCCCCGATTGGGGAGAACGGGAATCCCCGATAAATACGCCCGTCACACGCGATAGCCTCGTCTATTTAAGCCACAAGAGTAGTTTTCGCTTTCCGTTCACACCGCCCCAAATGCGCAACCATGGAAATTACATCATTTCACTCGGGAATCTGTGCCGTTGGCTAGGAGAACAGGCCGAAGCTCTGGGCGTGGAAATTTATCCAGGTTTTGCCGCTGCAGAGGTGCTTTACAACGAGGATGGCGAGGTGTGTGGGGTCGCTACTGGCGCCATGGGTATCGGCAAAGATGGGGTCCCGACCGACAACCATCAGCCTGGAATAGAACTGCATGCCAAGCAGACATTATTCGCGGAAGGCTGCCGGGGTTCGCTCACGAAAACATTGTTCGAACGATTTGAACTGCACAAAGATGCCGATCCCCAGACCTTTGGTATCGGCATAAAAGAACTGTGGGAAGTTCGCCCCGAAGTTCATAAACCAGGTGAGGTCATGCATACAATTGGTTGGCCTCTTGATTCTCATACGTACGGTGGTTCTTTCCTGTACCATTTGGAAAACAATCAAGTTGCCGTTGGTTTTGTGGTCGGTCTCGACTATCACAATCCACACCTTGATCCTTTTCAAGAATTTCAGCGTTTTAAAACGCACCCTCGTCTTCGTTCTACGTTCGAAGGTGGGAAACGCATTGCCTATGGAGCGCGCGCCCTTAACGAAGGTGGATTACAATCTATTCCGAAGCTTACATTTCCAGGCGGTGCATTGATTGGATGTACGGCGGGATTCATGAACGTACCCAAAATAAAAGGCACCCACACTGCAATGAAATCAGGCATGTTGGCTGCAGAAAATATTTTTGAAATGTTCGAGCAAGTCGATGCAAAGGACAAACCTGCTGAAACGAACACTTATGAACAGGCCCTAAGATCTTCGTGGGTATGGTCTGAGCTATATCTGGTTCGAAACATACGACCAGCCTTCCGCTGGGGCCTTTGGCCAGCGCTAATATACGGCGCAATTGATAGCTATGTGTTGCGGGGTCGCGCGCCATGGACTCTTCGTCATAAGGCTGACCATGAGACTCTAAAAAAGTCGCGTGAATGCAGACAGATTAACTATCCAAAACCGGACGGCGAAGTAAGTTTTGACCGACTCTCTTCGGTGTATCTTTCCAACACCAATCACGAGGAAAATCAGCCCGTACATTTAAAGTTAAAGGACCCCAGCGTGACGATCAGTACCAATCTGGCAGATTATGACGCACCTGAGCAGCGTTTCTGTCCGGCCGGCGTATATGAGATTTTATCTGACGACGATGGCTCATATCCGCGCTTGCAGATCAATGCGCAGAACTGCGTTCATTGCAAAACCTGCGATATCAAGGATCCAACCCAAAACATTGAATGGACAACTCCCGAAGGAGGCGGCGGTCCCAACTATCCAAACATGTAGCCAATGGAAATCGATCCTATCGTCTATGTTTTTGGAGACTTTCGCACCGTTGTTGTCAGTATGGATAACCATCGAGACCCCGAGCAGAAGTAACTTGGGATTGTGTTGCTCAGCGATCGCCATGTTTCATAAACGTGCCCTCACCCGAGTTATCGTTGCATATGGCTTTGTTGCTGCTATCGGTGCAGCGCACGCTGATATGAATGAACCATTGGAGACACGGTTAACACCCTCTTTGGTCAAACAACTTTTCCCTGACTCTAGTAGCCGAGGTAAAATCTCCGGAGTACCACCGATTGCAGAAGTTGTGACTGACGGCATCCTGGTCGGTTATTTATTCTCGACGCATGAAACGGTTCGTCCTGGAGGATACAGCGGCCAGTCGTTTGATATCATAGTTGCACTCCGAGAGGACGGTGTAATCGTGGGCCATCATATCCTCGAGGAACACGAACCATTGATTACAACCGGACTTTTTGGCATCGACAGGTTTAAGCTTTTCCTGGACGGCCTCAACGGGATCAGTATTGGAAACAGCCAGTCAGGTAGCCAAGGAAAAGCCAAAACGGGGCTGCATGGCTTTTACAATAATCAGAACATAGATGCCATCTCAGGGGCAACGATTAGTGCCCTTGCCATGCGTCAGGCAATTGTAAATTCTGCCCTTCGAGTAGGGTATCTGATCGACCTAATCGATGATGACTCCGAGGACCTATCCGTAGATTTTTATAGTTATAGCGACAAATCATGGCCCGAGTTAATTGCTGATGGATCGATAGTCACTCGTAGTCTTACCTACCGTGACGTGCGTTCGGAATTTTCATCGCAATTGGGCGGGGCCGAAATAGATATAGAGTCAGATGGAAAGGACGATGATACCTTCATCACACTCTACGTAGGGCTAGCCACCTTGCCATCGGTAGGACGAAATCTCTTCGGAGTGCGCGCCTATCGCCGTATCACAGACAACATTGAACCTGGAGAACAACACTTATTTATTGGGTCAGTGGGCCCATACTCGTGGATTCCGCCCAATTCTTCTTTGGTGTCCATATTCAACCGCATCCAAATTCGACAGGGGGACCGACTCCTACCACTTTTGCCTGGGAATTTTTACCGAGCCCGTCGCCTGGCCATTAAAAATCATCCGCGGTTTAACAATGCCGCACGTTTTCGGATTCCCTCTCAATTGGAGCTTGATCCGCTAAAATCGTGGACCGTGGAATTACGTGTTTTTGAAGAAAAAACCGACACGGCAACACCAATGGCAGTCAATTTTCCCTTGCCGTATCGCATTCCTTCCCAGTACGTAATTGGCGACGACAAAGCCCTGGAAGATGCAGGGTTTAAAGACCCGCACTATGTCGCCTTTGGGTTATTGCGGGAAAGCACCCTGACAGACTGGCAACTGATCTGGGTTCAGAAACGCCGGGAAATTGCATTACTGATTGCACTCCTAAGTACTGTCACCGTCATTATGTTTTCTCATCACTCACTCTGTCGCTTCAGGCGCCTATACGCACTAATACGAGTTACTTTCCTTGCAACAACCTTAGTTTGGCTTGGTTGGATAGCGGGAACACAAATGAGTATTCTAAACGTGATCAATTATCTAACCCTGTTGATCGGCGATTTAGACTGGAGAAGTGCATTATATGAACCACTGATGGTAATCCTCATAGCATACGTCGGGATTACCCTACTTCTCTGGGGCCGGGGGGTCTTTTGCGGCTGGTTGTGCCCCTTCGGGGCTCTACAAGAATTATCAAATAAAGTTGCCCGAACCATACGGCTACCGCAGATCACTGTTCCCCATTCCTTTCAGCAACGACTCTGGTCTATCAAGTATCTTATCGCAGCGGGACTATTCTCTGTCGCCCTGTATTCGTTGAGCGCCGCATCTGGCGCATCAGAAATTGAGCCCTTCAAGACGGCAATCACCCTCAAATTCAATCGAGAGTGGCCCTATGTGCTTTACGCAGTCGCCATCCTTGCTGTTGGCCTCTTCATCGAACGGTTTTTCTGTCGATATTTGTGTCCGCTTGGGGCCGTACTTGCTATTGCAGGCCGATTCCACTCATTAAATTGGCTTAGGCGCCGACACGAATGCGGCAATCCATGCCAAATATGTTCTGCGTCATGCCCCATAGGCGCAATCAATAATGAAGGTGCAATCAATATGAATGAATGTTTGCAGTGCCTCGACTGCCAAATTGACTACGCAGATGAACAACGTTGTCCGGCCCTAGTATCTCAGCGCGGGCGCCTTCGGAATCTACCAAACAACATGCCGACAACGGTAACGTAGCTAAGATTATTTCTCTAACCAAATTAGGTCCAAACTACGTTAAAGCCCTTGATTTCATCCAAGAGTATATTAGCGATAAATTTTTCCCAGGATAACAATGAACATTTAAAATTATCAAAACTTAACGATATTGTGATAAAGTTACCGACACTCGTTTTGAGTTTAGAATAAAATACCATTACGGATCTAATTTTCGGAAAAGGGTTGTTTTTATGGTTACAGCCAACTTTGACGAAATCGATCGCAAGATTCTTGCGCTGCTGCAAGAGGACGCAACGATTCAACTTGCAGAAATCGCAAACACGGTCGGCCTTTCTACAACTCCTTATTGGCGTCGAATACAGAAACTCGAACAGAACGGAATAATTCGGAAGCGCGTAGCGTTACTTGATGACACAGCATTAAATATGGGCACGACAGTTTTTGTATCGGTAAAACCCAATGATCACCACCCGGATTAGCTGCAGCAATTCGCCAACCCAGTATTCGACTTGTCCGAGGTAATGGAAGTATATCGCCTAAGCGGCGGTACGGATTTCCTATTGCGGGTCGCCGTGCCAAGCGTAGAGCATTATAATAACTTCTATAAACGCTTGAGTGGATTGGTTCCTCTCAGCGACATTAGCTCTAGCGTTGCTATGGAAAAAATTAAGTTTACCACTGCATTACCACTTCACTATGCATGAAACTCCTCTAAAGACAGTTGTCCAACGTGCCCGGTTAAAACTTTCTCTTGCAATCGTATTACTGGTCACTCCAACACAAACAAGTATTGCTTCCGTCCTACCACTCGAATTAATACAATTACCACCGGGATTTTCGATCCAAACTTTCGCTACGGACGTTCCAAATGCACGGGCTATGGCGCTTGGGGATCATGACACTCTTTTTGTTGGCACACGATCAGCGGGCAACGTTTATGCACTAATCGATCTAGATCAGGACATGCGCTCTGACCAGCTTTATATCGTTGCGAAAGGGCTTCATGCTCCGAGTGGAGTTGCATTTTACGATGACGCGCTTTACGTGAGCGCCGTCGACAGAATTCTTCGATATGACAACATCGAGTCTCTGCTGGAAGGTTCTCCAACCCCTATTACTGTAACCAGTGCATTGCCCAAAGAACGCCATCACGGGTGGAAATTTATAGATTTTGGTCCAGATGGAATGCTCTATATCCCGGTTGGTGCGCCCTGCAATGTCTGCCTGCGTTCTGACCCATACGCTGGGATACTACGAATGAACCCGGATGGATCCGCGATGGAAGTATTTGCTCGCGGTATTCGTAACTCCGTTGGCTTTGCCTGGCATCCCGATACCAAAGAGTTATGGTTCACCGACAACGGCCGTGACAACCTAGGCGACAATATACCACCCGGAGAACTGAATCGCGCGTATAGAGGGGGACTCCATTTTGGCTTTCCCCACTGTCACGGCGTCCGGATACGCGATCCTCGATACGGGAAAGGCGTAGATTGTTCAAATTTTGAGCCACCAGTTCAGAGTTTGGGGCCACACGTTGCACCGCTTGGAATGGCCTTCTACGATGGAGAGATGTTCCCCGAAGAGTACGTCAATCAAATCTTCATCGCGGAACACGGATCGTGGAACCGAAGTAAAAAAATAGGTTACCGAGTAAGCTTGGTACGCCTGAACAAAGCAGGTGAGGCAATCTCTTACCAACCTTTCGCTGAGGGTTGGCTTCAGGGCCAAAGAGCTTGGGGCCGACCCGCTGACGTTCTGGTAGCTCGAGACGGTTCGTTGTTGGTTTCTGACGACACCGGAAATGCTATTTATCGAATTACTTATCGCGACTATTAACCGCATATAGTTTCAAACAGTAATTAGCAGTAAAGAACATTGGCAGCTAGATTTTTTGGGATCGTGCGTCGTCTCATTATCCCAAATTCGGAATAGGATTTGTCGGCATGACGGAGCGCTTCCCAGTTCTGCTCGCAGGTGGACTTGGTACACGCCTTTGGCCACTGAGCAGGGAAATTTATCCCAAGCAACTAATGAACCTATCAGGAGACGGGTCGTTTCTACAGCAAGCGGCACGCCGCGCTGTCAAGGTCGCACCAGCAGGGCAGATCATAACGGTGACCACGGAAGCCCTTTATCGCCCAATTCGCGACCAATTAACCGAAATTGATCCCGTAATAGCCGATAATATTCTTGTTGAACCAGAGGGGCGGAATACCACAGCAGCAATCGCTATGTCCGCGCTTTATGCCAAGGAGCGTGACAAAAGTGCTGTACTGCTGGTGACTCCAGTCGACCATGCCATCCAGGACGAAAAAACAATTTTCCAAGCATTTGAAACTGCGGTTGATGTAGCTAATCTTGGTGGACTAGTGACATTTGGAATCAAGCCTACTCGTCCCGAAACCGGCTTTGGCTACATTCAGCGAGGCCAAAAAATAGAAACAGCCGACGGTGTTTTTGAGGTTGAATCTTTCATAGAGAAGCCAAGCCACACTGTTGCGCAAGGCTTGTTTACAGATCCCGATGTATATTGGAACAGTGGTATTTTTGTATTTTCGGCAAAAACGATTTTGGATGAAATTGAGCGGCTTGAACCAAACCTCTTTGCAATGTCACGAAACGCTTTTAAACAACGCGTTGTAAAAAATAAAGTTACTAGCTTCGCGTCGACAGACTACCTTAAGATTCCCGCCCTCCCAATTGACAAAACGGTGATGGAGAGATCGGACAAAGTGGCGTTGATCCCTTGCGATCCCGGCTGGTGCGATGTTGGTTCCTGGCAAAAATTGTGGGAAATTACTCCACATGACGGAAACGGGGTCGCTTTGACAGGCGATGTGATTGCACATGGATGCCACAACAGTCTACTTCGAAGTGAGAGTCGATTGGTGGCTTGCGTCGGGGTAGAAAATTTGGCGGTCGTAGAAACTGCAGATGCTGTGTTGGTTGCAAATAAAAATTCAGACGAGGGCATTCGCACCATCGTCAAACATTTAAGTTCACTAAATCGTCCGGAGGCATCACGTAACTTAGGAGAAACCCGTCCTTGGGGATCGTTTCGAATTTTGTTGGAGCAGCCAGGATTTAAAATCAAGGAGTTAGTGATAAAACCGGGCGGGAAGTTAAGCTTGCAAAGTCACCGACAACGGAGTGAACACTGGGTTGTTGTGTCGGGACAAGCGCATGTAACGCGGAATAAAGAAATAGAGTTGCTACACTTTAATCAATCAACTTACATCCCTCCCGACGTGTGCCACCGCTTGGAAAATCTGGGCTCTGATATTTTACGAGTGATCGAAGTGCAGTGTGGCGATTATTTGGGAGAAGACGATATCGTACGTTACGATGACTCCTACGGCCGAATCAGTGATGAAACGGCCTGAAGACGGCACAAACCATCAAGCATTATGAAATGAAAACGGGCGAAGAAGCAGCGACTTGCAAGCCCTAATGAGTTAGATCTTATGGCACAATTATTATAATTTTCGGTTCGCCAAGATGGCGTCCGATATGAGCCGCCCGCTAATCAACGGTGGCTGCCAAATTCTGACTAAAACCGCCCGACCCGCGTGGGTAACCCCTACAAATATCAAGTGCCCTTAACTAGCGCAATCTACCACGCAACACGACCAAGGCTGCATTCGAGCCCTTCGTCCCGATATGTTCGGGCGTTATATCTTCCTCTGTTAATATGGATTACCCGTTGGTGAGATAAGCAGAAAAATAATAGTCACGGCCATTTTGCAACGGGCGGCATAGACATCAGAATGGCCTCCACGTTACCGCCCGTCTTAAGACCAAACTGGGTACCACGATCGTGCAACAAATTGAATTCCACGTATCGGCCTCTGCGAATAAGTTGGCGTTCTCGTTGCTCCAGGGTCCATGATTTCTGACAGTTCCGGCGCACTATGTCGGGGAAGATCCCCAAAAACGCCAAACCCACATCACGGGTAAACGCAAAGTCCTGTTCCCAATCATCTTCCAGATTATCATAAAAAATACCGCCGACACCTCGTGGTTCCTGACGATGAGGCAGATAAAAATATTCATCGCAGAGTTTTTTAAACCGTTTGTAATATTCTAGATTATGCGCATCGCATGCCACCTTTAGGGCGCCGTGAAATAACTCGGCGTCAGTATCATCTTTCACCATCGGGGTAAGATCGCTGCCACCGCCAAACCAGGAACGACCGGTGACGACATGGCGGGTGTTCATATGCGCAGCAGGTACCAAAGGAGAACACATGTGGGCAACTAGTGAAATTCCGCAAGCCCAAAATGAAGGACTTTCCTCCGTACCTGGAATTTGACCTCGGAATTGGTCTGAAAACACCCCTTCCACGGTTGAAACATTCACACCAACTTTTTCAAAGACGCGCCCGCGCATAATCGAAATTTCACCGCCACCACCGCCCTCACGATCCCAATTCGTGCGATCAAACTGACCTGGTGGCAGATCAATGTTAGGACCACTGGAAAGTTCACGTTCAATATCCTCAAACACCCGACACAATTGATCACGGAGTTCCAGAAACCAGGCGTTGGCCCGGCCTTTTCGCTCATCAGTTTTATCCATCAGACCTTGTGAACTGGAAAATCCTCGGCTCTTCACTTTAACCCCTTTCGAAAAATTCTTGCGCACCCTTACACGCAATCTTGCCATAAATTGGTTTGACGCAATGCCTCGCCCAACACTATCGCGGTCGCGACCACAACATTCAATGAACGTTGGCCAAGCTGCATAGGAATCCGCAATCGAGCATCTACCGCATCATGCACTTCTTTGGGTACACCCGCAGTTTCACGACCAAGCAACAGGGTATCATCAGCGCAGTAATCAAAATCAATATAACGATCACTACCAGAAGTCGTGAGCAACAGAATTCTGCTAGGATTCGTTTTCCGACTATTATGCTCTGCCAAGTACGACTGCCACGATATATGCCGCGTCATACGGAGCTCGCTCAAATAATCGAGACCAACGCGTTTTAACCTACGGTCCGTAATAACAAAGCCCGCCGGCTCGATGAGATCTACCTCGACACCAAGTACCGCCGCTAGTCGGAAAATAGCGCCCGTATTTGGTGCAATATCAGGCTGATAAAGAGCTATGCGCACGAGAGAGTATCTACCACTTCTCTATAGAATTCTGCTAGCAATAAAGGCATTGTTGTCGATGAGTATAGACATTTCGACGCATTTGAGGCACAACCTCGAGCGCGAATTTTTCGTCGAGATCCGACAGGGGATACTTTCCTATGGCCAAAGCGCCCGCGCCTGGGGCAACTAGAACAGCTCAAGGCGCTGAGACCCGAAGAGACTTTCTGTATGTGGCAACTGGCGCTGTCGGTGCGGTCGGTGCTCTTGCGTCTATATGGCCATTTGTTCATCAAATGAACCCTTCAGCCTCTGTCCTCGCACTAGCGAGCACCGACGTGGATCTATCAGGTATCGAGGAAGGACAGGCGATCACGGTAGTTTGGCGCGGCAAACCCGTGTTTATTCGTCATCGTACGCCATCAGAAATTGCGCAAGCCGAAAATGTCGACGTCAGTCAACTCCCGGATCCTCAATCGGATTTGGAGCGGGTTAAGCAGCAGCAATGGCTAATCCTAGTGGGTGTCTGCACTCACCTAGGTTGCGTACCACTGAGCTATAAGGGCGATTATCAAGGGTGGTTCTGCCCCTGCCATGGTTCTCATTACGACACCTCGGGACGAATCAGAAAAGGCCCGGCACCGGCCAATTTAGCTGTGCCAGATTACGTATTCCTGGACGAAACTACAGTCCGTATCGGTTAGAAAGCCAGACTATGAGTAATGTATCAGTGGGTAAGAAGATCGTGAAGTGGTTCGACTACCGATTGCCGATCTTCACCTTCATGCATCACTCGTTGGTAGACTATCCAGCACCAAAAAATCTTAACTATTGGTGGAATTTTGGCTCATTAGCTGGGGTTGTACTAGTTTTGCAAATCGTAACCGGTATAGTACTTGCGATGCACTACACTCCGCACGTAGATCACGCATTTGACAGTGTTGAGTCAATCATGCGCGATGTTAATTACGGGTGGTTAATACGTTACTTACACGCAAACGGCGCATCAGCATTCTTTGCTGTGGTATACATCCATATTTTTCGAGGGCTTTATTTCGGCTCATATAAAACCCCTCGGGAAGTCCTGTGGTGGATGGGGTTGCTCATACTTCTAATAATGATGGCAACCGCCTTTATGGGCTATGTATTGCCCTGGGGCCAAATGAGCTTTTGGGCTGCCACCGTAATTACTAACCTGTTTACTGCAATTCCTCTAATCGGTGACCCAATTACTACGTGGCTGTGGGGCGGCTTCGCCGTGGGAAATCCAACACTCAATCGGTTTTATAGCCTCCATTATTTATTGCCTTTTGTCTTGGTGGGCATAGTTTTCCTGCATTTATGGGCCTTACACCGTTTTGGATCGAACAA
>CAJWOI010000056.1 GCA_913044255.1 uncultured Alphaproteobacteria bacterium | reverse complement strand
ATATGTTTATCAAAGGGCAGCGTATTGGTCGGCGAGAGCCATCTCCACAGCTGATTTCGGAATGGGGCGGTGGGTTCGAAAATAATTTCGCCGTCTTGAATGCCATTTGGACTCAACACGGATTTCCGACAGAACGTGTGTATGGGATTGGCGCAGATATGCTCAATCCAAAGTTACATGGAAAATTTGATGCTATCTTTTCTCATTCTGTTTTGGAACACATTCCAAACATTGATGTTGTTCTTGATAAAATTTCTTCTGTCATGGCTAACAGTGGAGTCCAGGCTCATTTTGTCCCAAACTACATTTTCCCTTACGAGCCACACTACAAGACGATTTGCCTTCCCCGGCTAGAGTGGGTTACAGCCATTCTAAAAGGGATACAGGACCAGCCGATGTGGCGGAGCCTAAATTTCATATCGGTTTTCAGTTTTAAGCGGGCAGCAAAACGCCAATCCCTTTCACTCAAATTAACGGAAAATCTTTTCTTACGCTCTTTTAAACGACTTGATGAAGATGAACTATATCGCCAACGACAAAGGCTATTAGTACCAGTATGGCAGTTTATGAAAATCTCCAGGCTCCGGATCGTCTTAGAATATCTACCACTATGGATGACCACCCCCATCGTTGCGGTTCTGAAGAAAGAATAGGCCCATATGTCTCCTTTTGGCTAGAAACAGACTCTTTGCCACACCCTAAATTATGCCTGCTTTAAATTAGTTATCCCATCCTCCAAGTCAGTCAACTCATCATTCAATTTGTTAACCACACCATCTAGGGTGTCAATCTCAGGATTGCTATCAGGGTATTCCTCAAGGAAGTGATTGAATGTCTTCAGGAGCACAGTCATCGTTGTTTAATCAGCACTATACTGACATCCTTTGAACCAACGCACCTACTAACATCACTCCTCAAATTGGTGGGATTTTATCTGTTAACAGGTTCAATAATCTCCACCTCAATGTTGCGAAGACTGAAGACTGTTGATACGTTTAATTAACTCACTCTTACCTCTGGGTTTAGTTGTTACACTTAGAATTTTCTAATCTCCTTATAAAATACGCAATAAAAAGCAGTGGCAAATAATTATGGGGATTTGCTACCAAAAATCCTATTGCCACTGCTTAAAATTTATCTATGGAAGGAATTAAGTATGGTTTGATGACGTTTGTGTTGGTGCTCCATTACAGGAAACTCGTCATCAACATATGACTTAATCAACTCATTCAATATCTGTGTGCGATTGCTCGCATTGAATCTGTGTACTGAATCAAAGGGTTACTTCAAAGTTTTAGACATCCTGAAATTTATCAATACTCTTGTCTGGTTACTTTCAACTGTTGCTAACATTCATTTTTCCAAATTCTTATTTTGGTAATACGTAAGGATTGAAACAACTTTCAGTTGTCTCTCACCTTTCTTGTATATTTATCTTCTAGAGGAGGTTTATCTCAGCACTACAGGTGTGTGTTAACCCACTCCACACGGAGTTCCTTGCGGACTCTACGCAATGGCTCGCATCCAAAAGGCTGCAGACCCATCTTCGAAATCCAGTCAATTATAGCCGACAAGAGTTGAGGCGTCTGTTGTTAATGGCTAGGAACCGGTTGGGGTTACCTTTTGCGGAAACTCCCATTCCTGAAGTGCAACCGTGACGTTATGATGATATGTAACGCCTGAGCCATAAGTCTTAATGGGGATACGTAATGCACGAAGGCATCTGGACAACAATCCTTGGCCTATTTGGTTTAATCACCATCGCAGTGCTCGTACTGCCGTTTTCGAGACGCTACAAGTTCCCCTATACGGTCCTGCTTGCTGCAGTTGGGATCCTGCTAGGTCTTTTGACAACCGTAACCCATGGCGCACATCTCGGACCATTGAGCGATCTGTTCCACAGTTTCGAAAGCTTCGACCTGACATCGGAAATAATTATTTTCGTGTTCCTTCCCGCACTGATTTTCGAGAGCAGTCTTTCTATCGATGTACGAAAGCTCGTGGCCGATATTCGACCGATTCTTTTCCTTGCAATAGTAGGCCTCTTGATATCTGCATTCCTAATCGGCGGCGCCGTCTACGCAGTTTCTGGTATGGGATTCATAGTCTGTCTGCTTCTGGGTGCAATCTTGTCCGCTACGGACCCAGTGGCGGTGGTCGCAATCTTCAAGGACCTCGGTGCACCAAAACGTTTGGCGATCTTGGTTGAAGGCGAGAGTCTCTTCAACGACGCTACTGCCATCGTATTGTTCAACATTCTAGTTGCGATGATCATCGGATCTGCGGATGCCGACCTATTCGGCGGCGCAATGAATTTCCTTAAGGTATTTGCCGGTGGAATAGCCGTTGGCTATGTGATGGCTCGGATCTTCGCCTGGGTAATCGGCAAAATGGCCGGCATCGCGCTGGTTGAGGTGACACTTACAATTTCATTAGCGTATCTTTCTTTCCTAGTTGCCGAGCACTATTTGCACGTCTCGGGTGTCATGGCCGTCGTCGCCGCGGCCCTGGTTATAGGTTCCTACGGCCGGACCAGCATTTCAGGCGGAGGTTGTCACCTTTTGGCGGAAACTTGGGAAAATCTTGGGTTCTGGGCGAATTCATTGATTTTCGTACTAGTCGGCCTGTCGGTACCACAGATTCTGTCTGTGTTTAGCGGCGGCATGTGGGTGACGCTGCTAGTGCTAATCGCCGTCGCCTTCTTCGCCCGTGGCCTTTTGACCCATGCAGTCCTCCCCGCTCTAATCAAAACAGGGGTCGCTGCCCCCGTCAGTCTTGGATTCCGAACGGTGATGTGGTGGGGAGGCCTTCGTGGCGCTGTTTCTCTCGCGCTTGCTCTTGCCATTTTTGAGAATGACGCGTTCCCAGAGGAAGTACGCAATTTCATTGCTGCTTTAGTTTGTGCCTTCGTGCTGTTTACACTATTTGTAAATGCCACCACTGTAGGCTGGGTGATGAAGAGTTTTGGACTAGACAAGCTGTCCCCTGCCGATCTAGCAATCCGCAACCGCACCGTTGCTCGCGCACTGAGTGAAATTGCTGACGCCGTGCCTAAAGTGGCCTCCGAGCATGCTATCCCGAACGAAATTGCAGAACAGGTTGCAGGCGTCTACGCGGGTCGTGTCGATGCCATTCGCCAAACTGACCGCAAAGAAAGTCCGATGCGCAAAGAGGACTGGCTTAAAATAGGCCTGATGACAACAATTGGACAGGAACGCGAGGGATATTTAGCCCAGTACGACAGAGGTCATGTAGAACCTTCTATCGCACGAGAGCTGGTGTCAGTGACTGACGAGCTAATGGATGCAACCAAAGCGCGAAGTGACGAAGGTTACGCTGAAATCTGGGAAAGCATGCTCGAGTTCAATCGTCGTTTCCGCATATCGATGCAAGCTCAGCGACGTTTTAATTTGGTGGGTCCGCTCAGCCACCGCCTCTCCGAACGGATGCAACGACTTCGCGCCACTCTGGCAGTGCTAACTGAGGTACGCAGTACCGGCGTCCAGGATCTCCGTTCGCTAGTCGGGGATGCGGCAACAAACAGACTAAGCAAGTTGCTGGATGTACGTATCGAAAAGACACGTTCAGCGCTTGATGCGCTGCATGCGCAGTATCCAGATTATGCCGGCAAGCTGCAACTCCGCTATTTGCAACAGGTTGCACTGAGGCGTGAGCGAACAGAATATAAACGCCTGAATGAGGGAGCCATCATCGGTACAGAGATATACGCCAACCTGGAAAAAGACGTAGAGGAACGTGCGGCACGGTTCGCCGAACGACCCAACTTAGACTTGGGACTGAATCCCGAGGAACTGGTTTCAAAGGTCCCACTGTTTGAAGGGCTAAGCGAGGACAAAATCCACTCGATTGCAGGCCTGCTCAAGCCAGAGCTGGTAATTCCGGGCGAGATAATCTGCCGACGCGGTGAAACTGGAGACTCCATGTATTTTGTGTCTTCAGGCGCCATCGCCGTACAAATAGAAACCGAGACCGTAATATTGGGTTCGGGTGATTTTTTTGGGGAAATTGCCCTTTTAAAAGATGCGCCACGCACCGCTGACGTGGCTGCTGAATCCTTTAGTGACCTACTAATTTTAGAGCGTTCCGATTTTGATAAATTGCTAAACGCCAATCCGGAACTGAAGCAAACGATCGAGAAGGTCGCTGAATCCCGTATAAGAAACTGATCCACCTGCGGACGGGGAAGTAGGATGTTGTTGATTCCGTATCATCTTCCCCAAACGACAGAGAGGTGACGGGAAAATCAAACGTACGTCCTCAAAATGTGCTTGGATCAGACTCGGTGTTACTGATTTCGGTCGGTGTCAAACCTTCGTTGTCACTCACACGCTCTTCGACAACTCTCCGGAACTCTTCTGCCATTTCCGGGTTATCGGCCAACAATTTCTCTAAATCCCGGGCCTCAAGTACTAGCAAATGACATTCTGTTAAAGAAACAATGGTTGCCATGCGAGCATGTCGTTTGATGACTGCGACCTCTCCAAAAAAATCGCCAGTCGTGAGCCGTAGCGGGGAAGGTTCGACTTCCACTTCGACATCACCAGATGCAATGAAATACATGCATTCCGCAGGCTCACCCCTACGGACTATCGTATAGCGGGGCGGGACTACCTGTGGATCCAACTGAGCCGCTATTTCTGCAATTCTCTCTGCCTTCAAGCGGGAGAAAAGCGGCACCTTAGCAACCATGCTCCATGTAACCATAAATTGCCGACGATTGAGCTCTTGCATAAAGCCTGAGGCAAGAATTCCGGCAGGGAGGGCATACATGCCAATTCCCAGAATTGTAACCGCGGCACCAAGCATCTTGCCGATTGTCGTAATCGGTGTCACGTCGCCATAGCCGACGGTCGTCAGTGTAACGAGACCCCACCACATAGCAGATGGAATATTGGCAAACGCAACCGGCTGAGCTCGATTCTCCACAAGATACATGAGGCTCGCCACTACAATCAGTGTGATTGCGAGTAGGTAGGCGGCCATCATTAAGGGCCGCCGCTGACCGTGAAGAACGGCAGCAAACATCGACCACGCACCAGAGTAACGAGTTAATTTAAATACCCTCAGAAGACGCATGACCCGAAGGATACGAAGGTCCACCCCAAACAAAAAACTTAGGTAGAACGGCAGGATTACTATCAGGTCTATTAGAATAAGTGGCCGCATCGCATAACGCAGGCGCCCATATAACGGATGTCCATACGTATGCTCGGCACTCTCAACACTGCTCCAGACGCGAATGATATATTCCACGGTAAAGATGACAACAGAGACAACTTCAAACCAGATAAACGCATCTCCGGCGGCCTCTCGAATTATCTCAACGGATTCGAAAATAACTGCAAGCACGTTGAGAATGATCAGAACAACAAGGGAGTAACCGACGATCTGGCTTACTAGATCATCGGCTTGGGGGATATCCAGCACCTGATGACTGCGCCGACGCAGCTGTCGCACTATTGTTTCATTTCGTTCCGTAACCATCACAGGGAGATAATCCCCGCTGGCCCGCTATGTGGCAAGCCCCAATCAAGTCGCCTCCCAGCGCCGAGCCAAGCCCGGCTCCTTGTTTCTAACGAGGTAAAGTTACTTATCCATCTGAATCGCTGTGGGCCCATACCACCTTAAAAAAATGCCCTAGCTACTTGTACAACGTGCTTCAGTTCCAGTGACTATAAAAAGTAAAAGCTACTACATATTATGGCAGGCCTGCTCCAGGAATCCCAACCCTTAGAGTCTCGATTTTACCGGCTCGTCGGGAAGCAACCTCCGGACCCGAGCCCGTGTTGGTACAAACAAAAAGGGTGCGGCGATCATCGCCTCCCAGCATACAGGCATACGCACCTCGGCCTTCCAACACATACCGTTCCACCGGCTCGCCACCGTCAGAGAACCGAACGACCTCTTTGTTACGAGGATCCGCTACCCAAATTGCGCCCTCTTGGTCAAGACAGATCCCGTCCGGGTACATGTTTTCCGTTTCCGCAAAAATACGCCGATTGGATAAAGTGCCCTCCGTACCAATGTCGAAAGCTGTTAACCGATGCGCGCGTGTCTCGCCGACCACGAGCGTCCTGCCGTCGGGAGTTATGACCATACCATTGGGAAACCACAGCCCGTCGGCGGCCACACTTGTTCGCCCTTCAGGCGTTACACGGATTAAAGTAGTCGCCCGTGGTTCCTCACCCGCATGCCGATTGAAACCAAAATTGCCGACATAGGCGCCACCCTGGGCATCAACCACCATATCATTACACCAATAGCTAGCATGGATCGAGAGATCTGCGTGCTCCGTCAAGCCGCCCACGTCAAATCGCATTAATTTCTGATCCCTCATCGAGACAACGAGTAGCCTCCCGTCTGGCGTCCAACCAAGCCCCGAAGGCTGCTCAGGGACAGTGACAATGGACTCACGGTTCCCCTTTTCGTCAACCGCAACCACCTCATGAGTATAAAAATCAGAAAACCAGAGACGTCCATCGCGCCAACGCGGACCTTCGGCAAAAGTGAGTCCACTCAACAGTATTTTCATCTCATTCATGACTACTCTCTCGCAACAAATATCTGGGATCTTCTCATTTGAATTCCAACGCAACAAAACGGATAAACAAGCAAAAATAAATGGCCTGTCAAACAATTACACTCACTCAAGGGGAAAATTTAACAGCCAGGGCTTGCGGCATTTATTCTTACTCGACAGAATGTTCTCCTCAAACTCCCGCGACATCGCGTGAGAAACGCACTTAGTAAAATCATATATAGAAAATCGAGTATGACTCCAAATTCTAAAAATCCAAAAAAGAGAACTGCAGAAGACAACGTGTCGTTTGATGCTGTTATTGTGGGCGCCGGCTTCGCCGGCATGTACATGCTGCATTGTCTCCGCGGAATGGGCCTCTCGGCAAGAGTTTATGAGGCGGGCGGTGGCGTAGGTGGCACTTGGTATTGGAATCAATATCCTGGGGCGCGTTGTGATGTGGAAAGCATGCAGTATTCCTATTCTTTTTCAGAAGAACTAGATCAGGAATGGAGTTGGTCAGAGAAATACTCACCACAGCCGGAAATTCTTGCCTATGCAAACCATGTTGCGGATCGTTTCAACCTTCGAAAAAATATTCTCTTTGATACACAAGTAACAACGGCAACCTTCGACGAACACAAGAAACGTTGGCACATTGAAACCAACCGCGGAGACCAGGTGAACGCGCAGTTCTGTATCATGGCCGTCGGCTGTCTTTCTGCTGCCAACACGCCACCTTTTGATGGAATTAGCGATTTCCAAGGCCCCATCTATCACACCGGAGAGTGGCCTCATGACGGCGTCAACCTAGAAGGGCTACACGTTGGGGTGATTGGTACAGGTTCCTCGGCAATCCAATGTATTCCTATCATATCGCGGCAAGCTTCCTCGTTGACTGTGTTCCAGCGAACACCCAACTATTCTGTGCCAGCTTGGAACGAAGTTATGGAACCGGAATACGAGCAAGCTGTTAAGGCGGACTATCCGGCACTACGTGCAAAAGCGCGGGCACGTCCGGCAGGTTTCTATTTTCCATTCAACATGCAGTCCGCTCTGGACGCAACACCAGAGGAGCGCAAACATCAGTACGAGAAACGTTGGGAAAGCGGCGGCCTTCCGTTCTTAGGCGCGTATGGGGACCTGCTCTTTGAGAAAGCTGCCAACGACACCATTGCAGAATTTGCGCGCGAAAAAATCCGTAACATCGTCAAAGATCCCATAACAGCTGAACTGCTATGTCCAGACAACGTCTTTGGTTGCAAGCGACTCTGCGTTGATAGTGGTTACTTCGAGACATACAATCAGGACCACGTCACTTTGGTTGACGTATCAAAGAATCCGATAGAGCGTTTCACCAACCAGGGAATCGTTGCGGACGGTGTGGAATACCCCCTTGATGCGATAGTCTGCGCAACTGGTTTTGCCGCAATGACGGGGGCATTTGACAAAATTCGGATTACAGGCCGGGACGGCCTGACGCTCACCGAAAAATGGCAGGCGGGGCCGAGAACTTATCTCGGCCTTTCATCAGTGGGGTTTCCAAATCTCTTCATGATCACCGGCCCTGGCAGCCCATCCGTTCTTGCCAGCATGATCCAAGCGATAGAGCAACACGTGGACTGGATGGCGGATTGCATCGGGCACATGCGAGATGTAGGCGCAGAAACCATTGAGCCGATGTCCCAATATGAGGATGACTGGGTGGAACACGTGAACGAGGTCTCAAAGGTCTCCCTGCGATCAACATGCAGTTCCTGGTACGTGGGTGCCAATATCCCGGGTCGCCCGCGCGTCTTCATGCCCTACATAGGGGGGTTTCCGATCTATGTGGATAAGTGCAACGAGGTTATGACAAAGGGTTTCGAAGGCTTTCTGTTGGACAAAGTGGTTGGTACGGAAGTTCCTCCAAAAATACGCCGGACCGAAAGATGGCGGATGGCACTGGATATCGATGTCATCTCCCCGGCCACAATCGCCGCGAGGCGCGTCCCAATCATTTAATGGGATGCCAATTCTTTTCTGCACGGGATACGTAGTTAGTGCCCCGAACAAATTTTAAGGTGGCGCTAACTCTACTGGGGGCGATCCCCCTTAATAAGAGTGCGTAAGTGGATGCGCGGCTGTCCGACTGGGTAGTCGACATTGACAGAGTGAATCAGACAGCGATTGTCCCAAACCACAATATCTCCGACGCGCCAGTCGTGATCGTAGCGATACTGGGGCTGGATCATACGATCGTGGATGTGGTCAAGCAGCCGGTCACTTTCCGCTCGTTCCAATCCGACTATCCGATCCGTACGGTTGGAATTAAAAAAAAGTGCTTTTTCCCCAGTCTCGTCGTGCGTTCGCACCAAAGGGTGCACCACATCCGGTGTTTCTGCGATCTCTTGAGCCGTTCGCTCAACAGCACATACGGGTGCCCGTTCGGTATCATAACTGTGAACCGCCATCAGTCCTTCAAGTCGCTGTTTGGTGGATGTCGGCAGATCCTTATAGGCGCTTTCGGTGTTGCAGAACCGGGTTTGGCCCGCCTCGGATGGTATCTCATGGCCGTGCAGTAAAGTGGCCTTGGGCGGAATTTCTTTAAAAGAGTGATCCGTGTGCCAGCCCGACCTACGATTTAACCTGGGATCTTCGGGTTTGGCATCCTGGGTCTTGTAGGTACTCTCAAGTCGGGAGATTTCGGGTACATCACCAACCCAATTCCTGCGGGTCGTTTCCGTAAAAGGCATGCCAAAATAACCTGCGACCTGAAAAAACGCCTCCGGTGACAATGGCGTACCACGTAAACACAACAGATGATAAACAAGAAAAGCACTATTAAGTTGCTCTACTTCCGCAGCCGACAAAGGTTCAGTAAAATTACCACCAAGCACTTCCGCCCCAAGAGCCTCACTTAGCGGGCGGATTTCCAAAGTCACTACTTTATTCCCCTATACCACACCGACATTTTTTGACCCAAAAATATTAACAAAAACTGAGCCCGTTGGCGATTAGAATTGCATTCCGCAAGCCACATGACGATCATTGCCAAATACCAGTTGTGCAATCAACACGGCGAAAGTGTAATGGCAGGCTTGAAGCGGCTTCACCCCTGGATGCCGATCTTCGTGGGCGGAATTGCCATTTTTTTTGGCCATTTCTATGGCTCCTATATGGTCAAGGGTCTGGGCGAAGCAAGCGAACAATTGGCCGGCTTTGGGGCGCCTTGGTTGTGGTCCGTTTTTTGGGTAACGCTCGCCGCAGTATTTATCTTCCGCGGCGCGTACCGACGACTAGAAGTCATATTTTATGTCTTCCTGATCATGCTAAGCACCTCATTGATAGGCGTAGCTGTATGGAGTGGCCCCGGATCCGGCCGCCGCCGCCAAGGGGGCCTTCCTCTTTGCAATTCCCGAACAAAGCGGTTCGTTTGGAGCACTGCTAGTAATTACCTCACTCATAGGAGCGGTCGGCGGATCGATTGGTAACTTACTTTATCCTTATTTCATCCAACAAAAAGGTTGGCAGGGCCCGAGATTCCGACGGGTGCAATTGTACGACTTGGCGTTTGGAACCGCCGTTCTTGTGATCATCAATTTATCTGTATGGACAATTGGCGCCGAACTGCTTCATCCTCGCGGGATAACTATAGAAAGTCTCGACGATCTAGCTAACCTACTCACCCTAACACTCGGCACACTCGGAGGACCGATATTCTATCTCGGCGTATTTGCCGCGCTCTACAGTTCGGTCATTGGCAGCGCCGTCGGTTTCGGTTATTTGCTAAGTGACGTCGCTCGTGTCTGCAGTTCAAAAGAGCCAACCCATGCCAGGCGGATCGATGTTGGGCGTTCACGCATGTACCGAGTCGTTGCTGCGTGGTGCTTGTTCTCACCCTTGATCTGGAGCCTACCAGGCATGCCAAGCTTTATAGCTTTGACACTTGTGGCCAACGCGGCTGCTGTAGTTGTATTGCCGATCCTTTGTGGCGGCCTTTGGTACATGACCGCGCGCACGTCTTTTATTGGATCCGCGTACCGCAATCGATGGTGGGAAAACAGTGTTCTGGCTGGCCTGTTCATTCTATCGGTATGGGGCGCTTACCAGTCTGTCGTCGCCATTGCGCATTACATGTGATCAACCTCAGAATTCTGACGGCTATCCGTCATCTGACGAATTTATGGAAGAGGAACTCAACAAAAAACTGCCTCCATTCTTGAAGCGAACATCCAGGTACATTCAGTGATAGCACCTGTCCGCTGACAGAGTGGTGATAGCCGCAGACAACGATCCCAACCTTCGATACAAAAGCCCTATGCTAATTCACAAAGGACATTATGGTGGGAGGTATGACGCTGGATACTTTTGACTATGTGGTTGTTGGCGCTGGCTCCGCCGGATGCATCGTAGCCAACCGGCTGACCGAGGACGGGAGGCATAGTGTTTGTCTACTTGAGGCCGGGCCATCCGACTGGAATCCTTATATCCATATTCCAGCGGGATTTATCAAAACCTTGGCCAACTCCAACCTCAATTGGATGTATCAGACGGAGCCCAGCCATTGGACCGCGGGCCGGACAATTGAAGTCCCACGAGGGAAAACTCTTGGAGGCTCGAGTTCT
>CAJWOI010000055.1 GCA_913044255.1 uncultured Alphaproteobacteria bacterium | reverse complement strand
TCCTGGAGCGGTTGCGTGAAGCCGGCCTTGGGACACTTCCTGGGACGGCAGCCGAAATATTGGAGGACTCCGTGCGTGCCAAACTCTGTCCGGATAAGCTCGATACGGCGAGTTGGCTGGATGTAATGCGGGTGGCGCACCAGCTCGGTTTCCGGACCACCGCAACTATTATGTTTGGTCACATCGATAACCCGGTTCATTGGGCTCGCCACCTACTAAGAATTCGTGATCTTCAAGCCAAGACTGGTGGTTTTACGGAGTTTGTCCCCCTTCCTTTTGTTCACATGGAGGCTCCAATTTATTTAAAAGGCTGTGCGCGTCGAGGTCCGACTTGGCGGGAAACCATACTTATGCATTCGATTGCACGTCTCTCCTTGCACCCGCTAATTCCCAACATACAGGTATCGTGGGTTAAGTTGGGCGCGAATGGCGCTAGCGCGTGTTTGCAATCTGGTGCGAATGACTTGGGCGGTACTTTAATGAACGAAAGCATTTCGCGCGCTGCTGGCAATGAGCACGGCCAGGAAATGGGGCCGACCGGCATGGAGAATTTGATTAGCACAATTGAACGTGTGCCCGAACAACGAACTACCCTTTATCAATCCGTACCAGTTGACCAACGAATTAAAGCCTTTGCTGCGGTGCCGTTAGCGCCATTGGTTCAGGTGCCGGCTGGAAAATACGCTCATATAGGAACGTCTTCAGAGGTCGCAGCAGTTGGCACGCACTGAGGCCGTGCACGTGGATTGTGAAAATTTTCCAAAGTTGGCAATTTTGGGAGGAACTGGTGATCAAGGAAGCGCATTGGCCTTGCGCTGGGCGATCGCCGGCTATCCGGTGACGCTCGGTTCACGTTCCCTGGAACGGGCACGCAACGTCGCCAACCGTCTCAGCAGGCAACATTGCAGAGTAGAATTAAAAGCGGCAAAAAATCGAGACGCTGCCGCTGCGGCGGACATCGTTGTTCTTACTGTTCCCTTCAGTGTGCAAAGTGCCACAGTCGAAGAAGTTTGTGACGTTCTCCATGGTAAAATACTGATCGATGTAACCGTGCCGCTTGTGCCGCCCAAAGTGGCGCGTGTTCAACTTCCGGATGGTGGCTCCGCGGTAGTTGGTATTCAGAAACGCTTGGGAAGTTCAGTCAAAGTGGTCTCTGCGTTCCAGAATGTGTCAGCTGAGCACTTAAAAAACATTGATGAACCAATCAATTGCGATGTTCTAGTCTGTGGGGACGACGTGGGTGCACGAAACGAGGCGATAAAATTGGCAGAAGCTGCAAGAATGCGAGGTATTCACGGCGGGCCTCTGGTAAACTCGGTGGCAGCGGAGGCCCTCACCTCTGTGCTCATCGGAATCAATAAGCGTTACAAGGTGGCTGGCGCGGGTATATCAATTACTGGACTTCCAAGCCTGACGAGAAATTCTGACTGACTTGCAGCTGCGATTCAAGATCATGTCCCATACAGAATCTGTTAAATCCTCTAAACTGGTGTTCACCGCCTTCACAGGCCTGCCGTTGGTCGGTGTTGGCGATGACCTGGTTTCGTTAATCCTACACGAGTGCGATTCGACCAATGAAAACTTGTGCGACGGCGACGTTTTGGTGATTGCCCAGAAAATTGTTTCTAAGGCAGAGGGTCGGGTGGTGAATTTAGCTGATGTTACCCCATCTGATGCAGCGTTGGTATTGGCCCAGTCTTCAAACAAGGACCCCCGACTAGTTGAAGTGATCTTGGCCGAATCGAAAGAAATTATTAGGCAGCGAGAAGGCGCAATCATCGTCGAAAATCGGCTTGGGGTGGTATTGGCCAATGCTGGGATTGATATGTCTAATGTTGATCAGGATAGCGGTGATGCCGTGCTGTTATTGCCCGAAGATCCCGATAGAAGCTGTGCTCGTTTGCGGGATGGATTTAAAAAACGTGCTCACGTCGATGTAGGCGTGGTGATTAATGATAGTTTGGGGCGAGCTTTCCGGAATGGCACCGCGGGGGCAGCCTTAGGGACTGCAGGAGTACCAGCGCTCGTGGATTTGTCTGGGACGCCCGACTTATTTGGACGCCCGCTGAGAGTTACGCAGGTTGCGATTGCGGATGAGCTTGCCGCGGCCGCATCTCTCCTGATGGGCCAAGCGGATGAGGGTCGCCCCGTAGTATTAGTGCGGGGATTTAAATGTGATTCGGAACCCGGCGCGGGCAAGGACTTAGTCCGGATTAAGGAGCAGGATTTGTTCCGAGAGCCTACAAAGTGATTCTTGCTTTGGCCGGAGGTGTTGGCGGTGCGAAGTTAGCCAACGGCTTTGCAAAAAATCTTAGTCCTGATCAATTGTTAATCGTGGTTAATACCGGCGACGATTTCGAACATTTCGGATTTCCAATTTCTCCGGATCTTGACACAGTAACTTACACCCTAGCTGGTATGAGCAACACCACGGCTGGTTGGGGTCTTGCCGGAGAGAGTTGGAAATTCATGAATGCGCTTGAGCGCCTGGGTGGGGAAGGTTGGTTTCGGCTCGGGGACCAGGATCTTGCGACTCACGTAATGCGCGCTGCGTGGTTGAGTGAGGGACAAAATTTGTCGGATGTCACTGCGGAAATCACAAAACGCCTCGGAATTTTACATTCAATTGTGCCTATGAGTGACCAGCAAGTGCGAACGGTCGTTGAAACAGAAGCCGGTAGAATGTCGTTCCAAATGTATTTCGTTCGTGAGCAATGTGGTCCGGTGATCAAAAACATTTATTATGAAGGCGCGACCAAAGCCAATCCATCCCAAGCATTTATGTCGGCTCTTGACCGCGAGGATGTTGATGCAATTGTAATTTGTCCATCTAATCCACTACTTAGTATCGCACCAATTTTGGCGCTGCGAGAAGTAAGAGCTCGGCTAGTTGCCCATAATGCTCCAGTAGTTGCTATTTCCCCAATCATAGATGGTAAGGCAGTAAAGGGTCCGGTTGCTAAAATTTTTAAGGAAATAGGACTCGACGCATCGGCACTCGGTGTTGCTCGTTACTACGGAGATCTACTCGACGGGATGGTCATCGATACCAAAGATTCTGGCTTGGAAGCCAGTATATCTGTGGTAGGACCCCAGACTTTAGTTACTGAAACTCTGATGCGGTCTACGGACGATCAAATCCAGTTAGCGCGTGAAGTCATGGAGTTCTCCCAACTTCTTTCTCGCAGGGACAACACAAAAGTCGGTAGCTCATGAGTGTTGTTGCGATTATTCCTGTACGTTCACTGACTACTGGAAAGACACGGCTTGGCTCTGTACTTGGCCGCTCTGAACGGTACCAACTCAATGCACGTTTCTTATCCCATACTTTGCGTGTCACAGAGGCTTTTGCCGTTAGCACAGTGGTCGTTAGTCGATGCGCTGAGGCGCTACAATTCGCCCGCTCGTGTGGCGTAGGTCATTTGTTTGAGGTTACTCGCGGCGGTTTGAATCCTGCGCTTACCAACGCCTCAAAAATGGCTCGAGCACGTGGTGCCGTGCGAATCGTGATTCTTCCTGCCGATTTGCCATTTGTGTGCACGGATGATCTTCATGCTTTGGTTTCACATGCTGGGCGAGCGGGTGCAACCATTGCTCCAGACCAACGTAGAGATGGAACGAACGCCTTGTGCGTTCCGGCGGGTCACTCTTTCCGCTTTCAGTTTGGTGTGAGCAGTTTCTTTAAGCATAAATATGAAGCAGAAAATGTTGGTTTAAATATGATCGTCATTTCCCGACCATCGCTCGCTTTTGACATCGACTTACCTGCTGATTTTTCCCGCCTGCAAGCATTGGAGGGAAGAGATCGCGATACTCACTTCACAAATGGGCTGCAAAATGTGAGGTAACTTGAAGCACCATTCGCCAGTGCATCTCCAAGTGAGTTAATATATCAAGATCGTCACGCATAGGAACACATAAACTTAATAAGAAATGAATTTCCTGTTGTTGTTTGCAGTTTATACTGAGTAGGAATGTTTACTTCGGCGGAACAGAAATTTATCCAACATCATCGCGTCGGTCGGTTGGCAACTGCTGATGCGACTGGCGTGCCCCATGTGATCCCCGTTTGTTTTGTACGTGCTGAAAATAATATATACATCACAGTTGACGAGAAACCGAAGACGTTGGCACCGAAAACACTCAAGCGGCTACGGAATATCGCGGAGAACATAAATGTAGCGATGGTCGTCGACGAATATGATGAAGACTGGTCACGTCTGGCCTGGGTGCTTCTTCGAGGGCATGCAAAAATTCTTGCGAACGGAAATGAGCATACACTGGCTCAAGAACTGCTTCGGGTTCGGTACCCGCAAATGCTTGAAATGAAACTGAAATCATTGCCAGTAATTGCAGTACGACTGACCAAAGTAACAAGTTGGGGAAATTTAAATACCTAATGGGTAACCCAGAGGTTGCGGTGCGATTAGTTTTAAGAAAAAATCATGAACTGCGATTATTTTTCAATATGGAGGCAAGCCATGCCGCTAGAGGTTATGGAACATTTCAATATCCGCGCTTCTGACATGGAGGCGACCAAAAACTTTTACTGCGACGTACTTGGCATGAGGGTTGGTGAACGACCACCATTTGATTTCCCGGGATACTGGATTTATTTAGGTGACACCGCATGTGTCCATTTGATTTCGGCTGACTCTAGCGCAGAAATGGACGACTATACGGGTTCAAAGGAAGGGAAGTCGGTGGGATCGGGAGCAATAGACCATATTGCGTTTCGAGGCAGCGATGTAAGAGAGTTTGTCGCTAGGGCCAGCACGCATGAAGCGGAAATGATTCATCGTAAGGTACCGGCGTTTGATATTCATCAAATATTCATGAAAGATCCTGATGGAATTACGATCGAACTAAATTTCCGCGGCGAAGATGCGAAAGAATTCGATCCCGATGCGTCATAATCCAAAATTTCAATAGTGATGATGTTGATGGCATGTGTCGACGCTCCGCGGAGCGTTTCTTTTCATGTTCATTGTTTGGTTGGGGCTATTACTTCTGGAGGAGCTTCCCCTGGCGCATACTGTTGTCCGTCAACCCATTTTCCCTGTTTAAACGCCCCCGACCAGACCCGTCCATCTACAAACGTGACAACTCCTTGCCCATCCATTTTATCGTACTTCCATTCCCCAACATATTTTCTGCCGTTGGACCACGTGTACGTGCCACGGCCGTGCGATAAGCCCGCTAGAAATTCACCGACGTACTGGTGCCCGTCTGGCCATACGTGAGTACCGTAACCTTCTGGCTTCCCATGTTTAAATTCACCAACGTATTTTTGCCCGTCCGTCCATGTCCATGTTCCCTGACCATGTGGATGGTCGTCTTTAAACTCACCTACATACTTTAGGCCGTCCGGCCGGGCATGAGTGCCATGACCATGCCGCCTATCGTTTTTCCATGTGCCAACGTATTTTTGTCCGTCTAGCCAAGTTATAGTTCCTTGCCCATGTCGTTTGTCATCTTTCCATTCCCCAGAGTATTCTGCGCTATTTGGGCTGGTCCATGTTCCCTGGCAGTTGTGCCATGCATTTTCACGGCCGGAATCGCACGGTGGTAGGCTCCAAGCATCTGATACTTGTGAGATAGTGAGAAGGAGTGAAATCAACGCAAAAAAGGAAATATGAGCCATCAACTAATTTGAACACGTCAATGTTAGAAAATCAAACAGCGTATTGTCTGGGATGCGTTATGCTAATTAACCATCTTTGAAACCGCATACTAGCAGGCTCAGTAATGATTCGATACACGATACTCAAGGTTATCAGTGCTGTTTCGTTGTGGGTTTTCAGCCTGGTTACGCCAATTGTGGCTGCTGACCGTGCAGTTGATTCAACCCATGTCACGGTTACTGCCGGCTCCATTGGCGGCAGTTATTTTGTAATGAATACGGCAATGTTTGATATCTTCTCTAAGAATGTGGAAGGATTGGCGTACGCGATCGTACCCGGTGGTTCGGTGTCCAATCCCATTGCAATCAACAAAGGTGGTGCCCAGTTTGGCCTTTCTTTTACGAACGACCTGAGATCGGCGGTTATTGGGCAAGCACCTTACTCAGAAGCGCTCACCGAAATCCGAGCTATTGCCAATGTTGGTTTTGAGGCTCGAATGCACGTTTTTGTGGCTGCGGAGCTGGGAGTTCGCTCCATGGGAGATTTGGTCACCAAGAAGCCTGAACTTAGGGTGGATACTGGACCTCGTGGAACAGGATCAGAACTATCGGCAAAGCGAGCTCTAGAATTGCACGGCTACAGCTATGAGAATATTAGGGAACACGG
This sequence comes from uncultured Alphaproteobacteria bacterium, assembly GCA_913044255.1. Taxonomy (GTDB): domain Bacteria; phylum Pseudomonadota; class Alphaproteobacteria; order UBA7887; family UBA7887. Next base: position 4,916 of record CAJWOI010000055.1, on the reverse strand, counting down.
TGGGCGGGTTATTCATTCGCAATTCCGAGAGATGGTAGATCGCCTCAAAGACGGTCATTTAAATGCTTTGATGTACAACGATTTGCTTGGTGCGCCACTATTCACGGATTTGGTTTCATCCCGCGAAGTTATTTTGCTGCCATTGGACGATAGGGTAATTAAGATTCTTGCTGAAGATTTTGGTTACACGCCTGGTGTTATTCCCGCGGGGACGTATGAGGGCCAAGATAGTGATGTCGCAACCATTAAACGCCATACAATCTTTATTTGCCATAAGGACATGACGGAGGATTTAGTTTACGTGATGACCAAATTGATATTTGAGCATCGAGAGGATTTGGTGTTGGCATATCGTGCGTTCAACATTGACGCTGCCACTGTGGCTGCTGACCTCCCGCTTCAACTACATCCTGGTGCGGAACGTTATTATCGTGAACAGGGGATAATAAAATAAGCGTGCATCTGCGAGCTTATTTGACGGCTCGGGTACAACAATTTTAGAGGGGGTTGTTTAAACAACGCTGCCTTAGAGAAATGAATGTAAAATCCGAATTTTATTCCAGTCAAAAATCTCTTTTAGTCCGTTAAGTGTTCCGTCGCAGTGATTACGGCGATCAATCAACCGTGTAGGAGGCTCTAAAAGGAACCAGGCATGTTAGATGGCGGTCAGATGAATGTATCTAAATTAAGCTTTGCTCAAACAAATGCTCGGTTCGCATTGTTGGCGCGATGGTTTGCCGTAACAATCATCTTAGGCCATTTGTTTTCGGAAAGATTTGGTGGGGTCGTTGCACAATCCACCCACCCAACAATAATTGCCATATACTTTTTTATTTTGGCAATAGGATTCGGATTGCCGGCGCTTGAAAAGACTGGGCGTCAGAGTTTTACCGAGTTAAGTAAATTATTTGTTGGCTGCTTGCCGATATTCTACGTCCACCATCGGCCGGAGTTTTTGATTGGCGAGTTTCCTTACCTCAACCCACTTGTTCCCATTGATTGGCTGCCTGCTGCTGTCGCGCTAGTGGCCATATCGAGCGCGTTGTTGCCCGTTCTCAGGGGTGCATTGGGCGACGTGTTTGAGAGATCGGAAGGCCCAGTATCAATGGGTGGTCAGCGGACGCTTGGTGGAATTCCTGGTGTGTTGCTTCGTTGGTTTGCTGTTTCAGTTATCCTTTATCATTTGGTTGCAGCGGCAGTTGGTGCTCCGGAGGTAATGAAATTCCGCCCGACTCATGTGGCGATGTACGTTTCTATGATTTTCCTAGTTTATGGGTTTCGAAGAGAACGACAAACTGGGCATGTCCCTTGGTATGATTGGGCGTTATTTGCATTGTCCTGGCTCCCTGCCATTTATATTTATGGGAACTATAACTACGTAGTTGAACGGTACCCGTACATTACTGACCTGACCATCACCGACTGGATAGTTGCGATGGTCGCAATCACGTTGGCAATGGAGGCGTGTCGACGTGCAGTGGGGATCACGCTTGTTGCATTGCTTGCGTTGTTTTTAGTGCACTGCCTATTCGGACCATATTTCCCCGGGCCACTCAATCAGGCTGCAGTCGAGCCGATGCGTCTTGTTGATCACTTGTTTTTTACGACGCAGGGGCTCTATGGCTCAATTACGGGGATTTCAGCGACATATGTTCTGATGTTTGTGCTTCTTGGTGCTGTGCTTGAAAAAGCTCGCGGTGGGGATCTGTTCATGAACCTTGCTGCGGGATTGATGGGGCAACAACCCGGAGGACCGGGTAAGGCTGCAGTGTTGGCAAGTGGACTATTTGGGTCTATCTCTGGAGCCGCCGTTGCCAACGTTTATGCGACCGGCACTTTTACGATCCCTCTAATGATTAAAACTGGATTTAAGCGTCAATTTGCCGCGGCTGTCGAGGCAGTGGCTTCGGCTAGTGGTCAGTTAGTTCCACCGATAATGGGCTCCGCAGCTTTTCTGATAGCGGATTTCACGCAGACACCGTATGTGCAAGTTGCTAAGTCTGCCGCTCTGCCCGCATTCCTGTATCTGTTTGCTGTGTATTTTATGGTTCATTTAGAAACCAAAAAATTTGACCTCCCCGCAATGGAATTAGATCAGGTGCGAAAGGCGCGAAGAGATATTCGTTTAGATATTCACATGCTATTGGTTTTGGTTGTCGTTGTTATACTTCTCATTGATCGGACGACGCCATTTTATGCCGCATTTGCGGGTGTTGTTTGCACTGTGCTGTTTTCATTTTTGCGACCGCATACGCAATTGAGCTTGCGTTCCTTGATAGGCGCTTTTGAGGTTGGTGCCCGGAGAATAGCACCCATCGCTGCCGCACTTTTTATTGCAGCTCTGATAGTCGGGACCATCGAATTGAGTGGTCTCGGCCTTAGATTCACCTCGATTTTGATTAATATTACCGGCGGTAATTTATTATTGACGCTACTTCTGGTGATGGTCAGTTGCATCATTTTGGGTATGGGGCTGCCCACTTCGGCAGCCTATATGATTGTTGCCATATTTGGGGCTCCCGCTCTTATCAAGCTCGGCATTGAGCCATTAGCAGCACATTTTTTTGTTTTCTATTATGCCATTATTTCCGCCATCACTCCACCGGTGGCCGTTGCTGCGTACGCTGCGGCGACGATTGCTGGTACGCCGATGCAAAGAACCGGGCTAACTGCAATGAAGCTTGGTGCCGCTGTCTATCTGGTACCGTTTGTAATGGTTTATAGTCCTGCTCTCTTGTCAATTGGCGGTGGCGGAGAAATTCTGCTGGCGTTCGCTACGGGAGTAGTGGGCGTGATTGCTTTAGCTGCTGCGGTGCAAGGTTTTTTAATTATTGCTTTGACAATACCCGAGCGATTTGTGGCCGGCCTCGCGGCCGCATCGTTGCTCCACGGTGATTGGGGTAGCGATACAATGGGTGCTTTATTGCTTACTGGCGTTGTTGTTACGCAGATGATTCGGGTAAAACGGAGCCGTATCGATGGTTAAAATTAAATGCAGCGGATATCGCGCTTTCCCCAGTCACATGCCACTTGCGTTTCAACAGGACCGCAACATATTAATAGATTCACTGAGCATCGGGTTGATTTTCCGGTGAGGCGGCTTGGAAGGCTTTCAACTCCAAGCAGTTTTTGTTGATGCGCAGGATCGTTGGATAAGGTGTGAGATCGCAGTCGAATCTATTGGCGTTAAAAATTTGCGGCACTAGACATGTGTCAGCAAGCCCAGGACTATCCCCGTGGCAAAAAGATCCTGTATCTGGATGGCCAGCGAGCATTTTTTCTAGCGCGTCAAGCCCGGTCGAAAGCCAATGGTGATACCACGACATTCGAGTACCATCGTCTGTTCCAATAGTTTTGGTCAAATATTTTAAGACCCGCAGATTATTTAGCGGGTGGATGTCGCATGCAATTGATAATGCTAACGCTCGGACACGAGCCCGCGCCGCTAGGTCTCTGGGGAGGAGAGGGGGTTCCGGGTGGGCTTCTTCGATATATTCCATAATCGCGAGTGACTGAGTAAGGTACGTTGTTTCTTCCTGAAGGGTGGGCACCAAGGCCTGTGGGTTAATTGAGCGGTACTTGTCTCCATACTGTTTGCCTCCATCCTTTGTAAGGTGAATGGATTCAGAGTCCCACTCTAGCCCCTTAAGGTTTAGCGCGATTCGGACGCGATAAGCAGCCGACGAACGAAAATAGCCAAAGAGTTTCATAGGCATTAGCCTGTGCTTGATTGAACGTTATCTGCAGAAGTCTTCGTTCTTGTTCTCACCCGTACTGGGAAAATACTAAGCCACTGGTGACATATTGAGCAGTAAAATACCAGCCCATTTCCCTGGTTTCCTGATTGGTAGACACCATACATACAACACTTTACCGATGGTATACGCCGCGGGAGAGATGATTTTTCTCCTGTGTCTTGTCAAGACCGCCATGCTTGAAGTCTTATGCAGACCCAGATCCAAAAGGCAATGTTCGTAATTCAGAAGGAAACGCCACATGACTGATCTCGAAGTAAGGATCGACGGAGGAATCGCCACATTGACCATGAATAGGCCGAAAGTGCGCAACGCCCTATCAATGGAAATGCGGCAACTATTAGATCAAACGCTTCACGAACTCGAATTTAACGAAGATATACGATGTGTTGTACTTACCGGTGCTGGTGATCACTTCATGGCCGGGGGAGACGTGCGGCAAATGCATGATTACCTCAACAGCCATGAAAGTGACGAGATACAGGGATATTTTTTGCACCGTATCCATGATTTGCATCCAATCATGTTTTCCATGCGTCGGATGCGGAAGCCCATCGTAGCAAAAGTTCGGGGGGCGGCGGCCGGTGCAGGAGTATCTCTAGTATCCGCATGTGACTTGGTAATTGCAGAGGAAGATGCCTTTTTCACTTTGGCCTATTGTCATATTGGGACCACGCCAGATGGCTCTTCATCTTTTCATTTGCCGAGGGCGATAGGTATAAAGCGAACCCTTGAGATGACACTGCTGGGCGACAGGTATAGTGCGCGTCAAATGTCGGATATGGGGTTAGTGAATTTTATCGTACCTTCGGAAGATTTAGATCGGGAAGCTGATAAGCTTGTTCAGCGTTTGGCCAATGGACCTACTCACGTGTATGGCATGGCCAAAAAATTAATGTACCGGAGTCTAGAGAATGAATTTGAATCTCAACTACAACTTGAAGGAGAATGTTTTGCCGATTGTGCTGGTCGCGAAGACTTCCGAGAAGGGGTGGCTGCATTTGTTGAGAAGCGCAAGGCCAACTTTACCGGTAGGTAACCAAACGACGGACTTGTTGTGCATAACGGGTATATTATAGAACTAGAATTAATGATGGTTCCTATGACGCGCCAATATCTATCAATAGACAGGTCAACGAACTGCACGATCGCCAGCTCTTG
>CAJWOI010000054.1 GCA_913044255.1 uncultured Alphaproteobacteria bacterium | reverse complement strand
TCACTGACAATGTAGCAGTTGCGGGTTCCGTTCTCGACGAATGATACGGCGGTCCAGTCCCGAAAGTCTCCCAGCGTCTCTTGTTCGGCATGCGCAACTAGAGAAGTGGCAATTAGCGTGGATAAGGTAATCACAATGGTGACGATGGAATTACGATGCTGCTTCATTGACGCACTCGGCTCCTTAAGGAATCTTCGGTTGGTCCATGGCTTTAGAGTAAACGAGATCGAAGCCCATTGGCACATACTTCATGACCATCACTGAGAATTGGAGTTGCTCACTCAATGCGGACGCCGCCGGCGGGGGGCACCATGCACGTGAACGGACGGGACGGCGCCACCACCATGCGGGGTGACGGGCCGGTCCGCGAAGCGGCCCCTGCTGGTTAGGCGGTCATACATTACGATTGCACCAGCCGTTGCTACATTGATACAGAATTGGGTCGGGATCCGAACTACCTGCACACAGCGTTCCAGCAATTCATGACTCAATTCGCCCCGTTCGGGGCCCAGCACATAGGCGGCACAACGAGGATGTCGGAAGCTTGGCAAATCAATAGCTTTTTCGACGAGTTCCACTCCTATGAGTTCACAGCCTTTGGCCAATATCAATTGGTCAGGATGATCATGTTGGTAAAATGGAATGTTATCAGGTGCAAGCGAAGTATCGGATCGGGCCAATTTTCGGGAGTAGTCAGCATTGATTGTAAAGCCAAAACTCGCGCCGAATGCATGCGCCGAGCGGAACAGATTGCCCAGATTCATGGGCTTGGATATACCCTCCACTCCGATACCAAAGTAACCTCTAGTGGGTGAAGGACTAGGACGATTCAGCTGGTCAGTCATTGCTTGGCTCTTTATTCTGCTAGGCCCTATGATAGGCGACTTTGGTCAGCCCCCGAAACAGGAGAGATACGACGTGCGCGCCGCACTGTGCAAGGAATACGGTACACCGCCGAAGCTAACAGTCGATGATCTTCAAGCACCAGTTTTAGGAAACGGGGAAGTGCGTATCGAGGTTCACGCTTGTGGCATTAACTTCGCAGACGTCCTGATCGTGCAAGGAAAGTATCAAGCAAAGCCGCGCCTTCCTTTTGTCCCGGGCGGCGAGGTCGCAGGCGTAGTTTCAGAGGTTGGGTCCGATGTCTCCAATGTGGAGACTGGCCAAAGAGTTTTGGGCATGTCTTCCCAGGGCGGATTTGCCGAGGAGGTTGTTATTGATTGCCGGAGGGTGTTGGCCATACCTGATTCGATGGATTTTAAAACTGGGGCATCATTTGCGGTTACTTATGGCACGTCGCACCTGGCACTAGAGCATCGTGCATGTTTGAAATCAAGTGAGACCCTCCTAGTGTTAGGTGCGTCGGGAGGCGTTGGTTTGACGGCTGTTGAGATTGGTAAAGCTATGGGCGCGACGGTTATTGGCGCTGCTTCTACTGACGAAAAGCTAGGAATTGTGAAAAGCCGTGGAGCAGATTTTTTGATCAACTATGTTAAGGAAGATCTACGGGATCGGGTAAAGGAGATAACTGGAGGTGTTGACGTGGTCTACGACCCGGTCGGAGGTGAGCCCTTTTTGCAGGCGCTTCGGTGTATGAATTGGGAAGGACGGATCATCGTAATAGGGTTTGCTGGTGGTACGATTCAAAAAATTCCAGCCAATTACCTTTTGCTCAAGAATTGTGCTGCCGTTGGGGCGTATTGGGGTCCTTATATGGAGAAGAATCCGGATGTTTTATTGTGTTCTCTTGGGACGCTTATGGATTGGTTCGAAGCGGGTAAGATTGTTCCGCATATATCGGCTACTTACCCACTTGAAGACGCTGGTAAAGCGTTGGCTACTTTGTATGAACGTAGGGCCACTGGAAAGGTAGTCCTTACCACACGGGACTAGTGCGAGGCCGGCCCTTGGGACCCGTGATCTAGGTTTGTAATTCCGGAGAATTCCGGTAGAGCTCTAGTGCTTCGGGATTTTCCAAAGCTTCCGCGTTGGTCACGGCTTTCCCATGAACGACGTCGCGCACAGCTAATTCCGACAATTTCCCGCTCTTTGTTCGTGGGATGTCTTGTACTGGGAGGATGCGCGCGGGTACGTGGCGTGGTGAGCAATGACTACGAAGTCTATTTTTTATTTTATCCGTCAAAACATTATCGAAAATCACGTTCGCGCGAAGAATGACAAACAATACAATCCGAACGTCTCCTTTCCATTCTTGTCCGATTGCTACGCTTTCAATTATTTCATCCAGCTGCTCAACTTGTCGATAGATTTCGGCAGTGCCGATCCGCACGCCCCCTGCGTTAAGTGTGGCGTCGGAACGACCGTGGATGATAAAGCTTCCACGGCCTGTCTCTTCTGCCCAATCCCCATGTCTCCACACACCTGGGAAATGATTGAAATATGCGGCATGGTATTGGGAGCCGTCGGCATCGCCCCAAAATCGCAGCGGCATGGAGGGGAACGGCCTCGTGCATACCAATTCACCTTTTTTGTCAAATCGCGGCTGACCCGAATCATCGAATACCTTTGTGGCCATCCCTAGCGTTGGCCCCTGAATTTCACCAGGCCATACGGGTTCAATAGGGACTCCGGCCACAAAGCAGCCCACAATATCAGTGCCTCCAGCGATGGAGGCCAAATGGACGTCGCGCTTGATTGCGCGGTACACATACCCAAAGGACTCTGGTGCTAGCGGAGAACCGGTAGAGGTAATTGTTTTTAAGGAACTCAGGTTGTGAGTATGTATCGGCGCAAGTGACGCTTTAGAAAGTGAGTCAATGAACTTGGCTGATGTGCCAAATAGCGTGATGCCCGCTGCATCAACATAATCGAAAAGTATATTTCCGTCGGGTTCGAACGGGGCGCCGTCATACAGTACCAGAGTGGCTTCCGAGGCAAGTGCTGAAACCAACCAATTCCACATCATCCAGCCGCAAGTCGTGTAGTAAAAAACTCGATCTCCAGGTTTCACATCACAGTGAAGTTGATGCTCCTTCACATGCGTTAATAATGCGCCACCTGCGCTGTGCACAATACATTTCGGTGGACCTGTAGTGCCCGACGAATAGAGAATGTAAAGAGGATGTGAAAAGGGCAGTTGCTCGTAACAGATGTTAGTCTCTATCGATCCATCAAGGAAGTCATCAAGTAAAACAGTATTCGCTAACGCGGGAAGCGACGGTTTTTTGCTCGCATAAGGGACTACTATGCATTTCTCGACAGTCGGTAAGTGCCGTAAAATATTCTCCAATTTTGGAAGAATATCGTGGCGGGCGCCGTTATAAAAATAGCCATCGCAAGTAACCAAGAGCCGTGGTTTGATTTGACCGAACCGGTCCAATACTCCTTCCGCTCCGAAGTCGGGTGAGCAGGAAGACCAAATAGCCCCCAGGCTTGCCGTTGCGAGGAACCAGACTATCGTCTCCGGCAAATTAGGCATGTACCCTGCGATTCGGTCGCCAGGCTTAATTCCCGATTCACGAAGGGCATTGGATAGTATAGCAACTCGGTCGTGGAGTTCCCTCCAGCTCAATTGTTGGCGCAGTCCACCTTCGGCCCAAAATAAAATTGCATCGGAGTCGTCACAGCGGCGAAGGAGATTTTCAGTGAAATTCAGCGTAGCTTCGGGGAACCAAATCGCACCGGGCATCGCGTCCCCATTGGTGAGTTCCCGCTTCCCCCAATCAGCCTTCAGTGTAGAGAACTCCACAAGACGCCGCCAAAACCTAGAAGGATGTTCAATCGACCACCTATGTAGATCACGATAGCTTGAGAACTCTACGTTGTTTCTGTATTCAGCTGACAACATAAAGCGGCGCAAGTTGCTGCCGGCAATACGGTCATTGTTCGGTTGCCATAAGGGTTCTGAGTCTGGCATATCATGTTCCGTCATAACGTTCCTCACGTCGTCGGTCTACACTCTATCCGCATTCGGGTTGGCGCCGTTGGTTTATTGTGGAGTTGGTGTGGTGCAACTACGTGTGGCGTCTTCGTCTGTCATGATTCACGTCGCTTGCTGGATGTTATTGGCTTGTTTGTGTTTTTCAATGATGAATGGGATTGTCCGACACCTCGGTGGTGTGTTGGAACCTATTGTGGTCGTATTTTTTCGGTGCCTATTTGGCCTAATTGCAATGGCGCCGTTCTTGTTGCGGTCTGGTTTTTCCTCTCTTCGCACTGAAAAGCCGACACTCCATGTAATTCGTGGTTTTGCAGCCGTCATTGGAATGAGTTGTTGGTTTTACGGTATTAAACTAATGCCTTTGGCGGAGGCTGTCGCCCTCAGTTTTACTACGCCTTTGTTTTCTTCAATTGCGGCTGTGATATTTCTCGGCGAGGTCATGCGCCGCCGCCGGTGGACCGCAACTATTATTGGATTTATCGGTACATTGATTGTGTTGCGACCCGGCGTGGACGAATTTTCTTTCGGTAGCTTTTTGATTTTGACTGCGGCCTTGTTGATGGCATTCAATCAGGTGATGGTCAAATATCTAACCGGGAAAGATCATCCAAATGCAATAGTATTTTGGCTAGTATTTCTAGTTTTGCCCCTGTCATTTGTCCCAGCGGCTTCATTCTGGCAAACACCTATTGGTATTCAGTGGGTTTGGTTAATTGGGCTGGGAATAATTGCAACGGTAGGACATCAGTCAATGGTGAGGAGCTTTGCTCTTGCTGACGCGACGGCAGTGGTTCCATTTGAATTTATGCGCCTGCCGTTTGTCGCGCTTCTCGCCTTCCTAGCCTTCGGCGAAAAGCCTGACATGTGGACATGGGTGGGTGCGGCGGTGATTGTATCAAGCTCAGTCTATATTACTCACCGCGAGGCTCGTCAGGGCTACCCCGTGTCTCCCGTAAAAGCAGCGAGTATTGATCCGTGAGCAAACTAGTTGCGCTCAATCACTTACGGCGAGGTATTGTCCGCTATGGACATTCGGACCGCCCAAAAAGCGATGGCTAAAGCTATTAACACACTGATGGTCATGAATTTGCGGAAGTTTTTATGCCACAAGGGAACGAGGTGACGTGCAGTCGCTGAAACATCCAACATGAAGGCGATGAGGAAACCGAATGAGAGGAGAAGAATCTTAGCAGTCGGGCTCACTAGAACGAGCGTCAACCACCCAAGGGTCATGGGGAGCGCGCTGGCCAGGTACCACCATGTTGGCACAGAAATACCGCGTTCCTGAGCGTTGATCGCTAAGCCCCAGTGAATGGCGCCAACAAAACTTAACACCAAAGCGCTGAAATGAATCAGTTGCAGATAAGCATTAACAGCTACAGTGGGAGAGCCAACTGCTATTGCTAGAGCGAACGAGAAAAACACGATTAGCCCTGCTGCTCCTACGATCAAGGCGCCCCATGGCATGGTCCGAATTTGATTTAACATAGGTGTTCTAACCTTTAGCTTCGTCCATTACCTTGGCCAATTTGATGTCGCGTTCACTTAGGCCTTTGACGTCGTGTGTCGCTAGTGTCACATCAACTCGATTATAAATATTGAACCATTCTGGGTGATGATCCATTTTTTCGGCTGCCAAGGCTATCCGAGCCATCCAGCCAAACGCGCTGTTAAAATCGGTGAATACAAATTGTTTATATATTGCCTCACGGCCCTTTACTTTGGTCCACCCATCCAAAGTTGCCAAAAGCTCTTCAAGCAACGGTTCGCTCAATTTCTCGACCATTCTATCGTGTCCTTCGTGCTGCTTTTGCGGTCACAGTTGTTGTTAGTCACCAAGTTGGCGGACTGCGTTGGCCCTGACGATATGACGTCTTCGCAACGTATTAGAGGACGCATCCGGAGTGAGGATTTTATTTTCTTGCAATAGTAAAACAGATTGCTGCCAGTTGCGTATTGAATCTTCGAAGATTTTATAGGTTATATTATTTGCTTCTTGGAGGAAGTAGGAAAACCAGCGGCGTGATATACTGCAGCACTACTTGATTTGTAGACGTGGTCGGCGTTCGATATTTTTGGACAGGTTAAAATAAGTGGGATGACTATGAAGCCTGATACTAAGAGTGGGTGTTCATATGAGTGCTGATGGAGCCAGAAAGACTGCCGTCGTCACCGGTGCAGCAGGCGGTATCGGCCGTATGCTTGTGTTGGCTGCACTTGATGCCGGGTATCGAGTTGCTTTGCTTGATCGTGACAGGGAGGGCCTAGATCGGGTCTGTGCTGAGGTGGTGGAGCCAAATCGACGAAATTGCGTATTGGCCTACCCGACTGATGTTGCTCGCGAAGAAGATTGCGTGGAGGCCGTGAAGCACGCGGCGGAAGAGTTCGGGGAGATTAGTGCACTAGTAAACGCAGCCGGTATTGGGATGGTCGTAATAAGAGATTCTCACATGGTTGAGCCAGTGCGTTTTGATGAGGTCAGCGCCGAACACTGGGATCATTTTTTTGCCATAAACACCAAAGCCCCCTTTCTGATGGCCAAGGCAGTATTGCCCCATCTTATCGGGTCTGGTTGGGGGCGTATCATAAATGTGACCACCAGCATGGACACCATGCATAAGGCCGGTTTCTGTCCGTATGGCCCGTCCAAGGCGGCGCTTGAGGCAGCGACTGCCATCTGGGCGCAAGAGCTCAATGGGACCGGGGTGACCGTCAATGTTTTAACGCCAGGCGGCCCCACGGATACGTCAATGCTTGGCCAAAAACTGCCCTTCCCTCGCAGTACCATGATTAAACCTGCTGTGATGAAGGCACCGCTGGAATGGCTTTTGTCGCGCCATTCTGACGGTGTGAACGGGCGCCGATTTATCGGACGGTACTGGGATCCGAAATTGCCAGCGGACTTGGCCGCAGATGCTGCTGGTGGGCCAGCTGCTTGGCCGGGGGCAGGGCAGGCTGGAGTGTGGCCAACCACGGATGAATAAAGGATGCTGTGACCATTTATTGCATGAGTTGTAAGGCAACGGGGGATTGGAGATATGGATATTGAGTCCGCGAGGGGTCGGTCTGTCGTCGTGCAGCCAGAGGAGGGGCCATCTTACTGGCAACCGGTACCGGCAAATGGTTTCAGCGCAATCAAATTAACACAAGAAAACACCGGTTGTGATGTTCTTTCGTCTGGTTTTCAGACGATAACGGCAGGCAGTCGTGTTCGCGCTCATTCGCATGCCGATCAGATTGAATTGCAGATATGCTTTCAGGGTAAAGGTACGGTCGTAGTTGCCGATCAGGAATACCCGCTACGTGCAGGAACCACTTGTTTTTTGGGTCCTGGCGTTCGCCATGAAATCATAAATAAATCTAGTACCGAGCTAGTTATGTTGTGGGTAATTGCTCCGCCCGGGTTGGATAAATTTTTTGCTGAGATAGGCCGCCTCAGGCAACCGGGTGAGATGACCCCAGAACCTTTTCCGAGGTCTGTCGATATTCGCTCCATAGAGCAGGAGAGTGGCTTTCGAGATGTAGAATAGGGAATTGGCGTTTTTTTGTTACAAAACTAACTGCTTAATTTATGTCCCCTGGCTTTTGTTGTCGGGGCATACTCTGGGAAGAGCGCCTGTAATCCCGACGCAGAAGCCTCGGAGACGCCACGTTCAGTTATTAGGCCGCTAATTAATCGGGCCGGCGTGACGTCAAAGGCGTAATTGGCGGCGTTGGTGCCGTCAGGTGTGAGTTGGACCGTGGCCAACGACCCATCCACGTTTCGGCCGGTAATATGCGTCACTTCACGGGTAGCGCGCTGCTCAATGGGTATTTCATTTAAACCATCACTTATCGACCAATCGATGGTAGATGACGGTAATGCAACATAGAACGGTATGTCGTTATCCGTTGCTGCTAGAGCCTTTAAGTAAGTCCCGACTTTGTTCGCCACATCTCCTTTGGCAGTTGTTCGGTCGGTGCCAACAATACATAAATCTACCTCTCCTTTTTGCATGAGATGACCACCTGCATTGTCGGCAATGACGGTGTGGGGGACGCCGTGTTGGCTTAGTTCAAACGCTGTCAAAGCTGCACCTTGGTTCCGTGGCCGCGTTTCATCAACCCAAACATGAATTAACAAACCAGCGTTGTGGGCCATGTATATGGGAGCCGTTGCGGTGCCCCAGTCGACGGTAGCAAGCCAACCAGCATTGCAGTGAGTGAGAATGTTGATTGGTTTTCCCGTCGGTTTGCGGTCCGAAAGTTTTACAAGAAGCTCAAACCCATGTCGTCCAATGGCCTGGTTTGTTTCGATGTCTGCAGCACACATATTGGACGCATGGGTGTATGCAGTGTTGACACGACATTCTCCTTCGATATTGCGTAGGACGCGTCGCATTTCATGAATCGCCCATGGTAGATTTATCGCAGTTGGCCGAGTGTGTTCAAGCAGCTCGCATACTCGATCCAAACCGCCATTCGATGCGTCTTCGCGCATGCCAAGACAGATCCCGTATGCCGCAGTGGCGCCAATTAGCGGAGCGCCGCGCACCATCATAGTGCTGATGGCTCTTGCTGCGTCGTTTGCTGTTTCTAGTGTGTTGATCTTGAAGTTGTGTGGCAATTGGGTTTGGTCGATGACGTTGACGCGCCACCCATCGTCCCCGACCCAAATAGTGCGATACTGCGTGCCATTCACTTTCATGCGGCGGCTTTCTTTGGCGAGCTAGTGCTGGCCGTTGTCGATTTTTAACTAATACGTGTGCACGTCTGTCTCTGCAAAACCTTTGTCGATATGGCCTTGGGCGGTGGTCCATTTTTCAGTGGCGTTGTTCACCGTCATCCATAATGCTGCCATATAAGGGATCGCCTGTATTGTTAAAATTAACAACCACAAACCGTTGGAAGACTCGGTTATACCGCAGCGCAAGAAATAACCTACGGATACGAACACAATTAAGAGGAGTAGGGCGAATTCTGTTGCGACCATTTTAAATGCCTCGCGCAGGCCGATATTAGACACATCCTTCGGGGTTCTTCGGAAAGGTGTACTGCTTGTTATTAAGCTGCTCAGGACAGCGCGGGCTACGGTATGGCTGAGCGCTAACCCTGCCAATGCTGCTCGACACCGGTCTGCCTTGGTGCAATTCAATCGCATTGAGTAAAGTGCGTAATTGCACGCCTGTCTTGTTAGGAAGATGAATAGAACTGGTACTAAGAATACTGCCGGTGGAGGCAGAAACTGAGCAGGCATTGTTGTCATCACAACGGTCCAAACCAATGCGCTGATGGTGAAGAGAAGGGCGACTGCATCCGCGAGCCAGGGAAGCCAGCCAGCAATGAAATGGTAACGTTGGGCTGGACTTAGTTGGCAAGGACGTAATCCAAGCAAGGCCAGACCGTGGCGCTTAAGAATTTGCATGGCGCCGTAAACCCATCGAAAACGTTGACTTTTGTATGCGCCAAAGTCATTGGGCAGTTGTCCCTGGCCGAATGAATGGGGTACGTAAGCTGAATGCCAGCCGGCCTCAAGTAGGCGAAGCCCTAATTCGGCGTCTTCTGTGATACACCATTCACCCCAGCCACCGACGCGTTTGAGCGCCATTTTCCGAATTAGGGTCATTGTGCCATGCTGTATAATGGCGTCAGCTTCGTTACGTTGCACCATGCCTATCTGAAAAAACCCGGCGTATTCCCAAAAACATTTTCGTTTGAAGTTGTTGAGGTGAGGCAAAAAATGGTCTTGCGGTGCCTGTACTAACGCTATGGATTCGTCTTCAAATAGAGGGAGAAGTGTGCGTAACCACTCCGGTTCCACTACATAGTCGCTATCCACTACGGCGATTATCTCGGCTCTATTGTTGGTAAATTCGTGAGCTAGATTTAGTGCGCCAGCCTTAAAGCCCGGGCAATGATCACGGTGAATAAAACGAAACCGAGACCCTAGATGCGCGCAGGCGGATTCAATTGGGCGCCAGCGACTTGGCCGCTGGCAATTATTGCTTATCACAATCACTTCAAAACTTGGATATTCAAGGCGAGACAAGGAGGTGAGGGTTCGTACTACAATTTCGGGTGGTTCATCGCTGCATGGCACATGTATGGAGACGAACGGAGCAGCCGCCAGAGGCGAGAAACCGGTGTTATGAAACCGGCGCTGTGGTTTGCGCCAAGCAACGTTAGCAACTTGGATGAGATCAGAAATGAGAAGCGCATACAATATCCATTGGCTGACTATGAGGATTAGCCAGATTGTTAAACCAAGTGGGTTCAAATAATAGTCCGCGAGCATCATTGATGGGCACAACATCGCTGCCACGCAACCTTGGAAGCAAATTCCAATCAACAGAGCTCGTTGTATGGATATCCCTGGAGAATGCTGCAGATAAATTGTCTGAATGGTGCCGCCTATAACAAGCGCAAAGAGTGCCCAGTAAGCCCAGTTGGTGCGCTCTCTCATGGGGCCAATCAACCCCCATTTAGGGTTCCGGCCAGAATCAAATATCCCCCAGTGTGCACCCACTCTACCTTCTATGGCTGTTTTCCAGGGTTGGTCATAAGCTTCGAGTAACACATAGTCGATATTGTTTTCTTCGGCATAGGGAAGGAAATTCCGAATAAAATACGCTTGATTGGTACGTGAAGGTTTTGCATCTCTGATGCGCCTACCCGCCGAGGGCCACCCCACTTCTGTGAGTACAATCGGTTTGTCCGGATATGCTTCCCGCAGCTGTTTTAAGCGGTGATCGATGTACGGGATCGCTTGGTTGACCGGAATACCTTCCCAATAGGGCAAAATGTGCACCGCAAGAAAATCTGTGGTGGCAGCCAGCATTGGATGGTTAAGCCAAATATGCCAGGGCTCCGCAGTGCTCACAGGTTTTCTGGTGGCAGCACGCACCAGACTAATGTGGCTTCGAAGTGTATCTGGTGTAACCGAGTTGCGGAGTAATGCCTCATTCCCGACCAGTACGTGCGTGACATTTTCCTGCCCTTGTGCGAGTCCGATCAGAGCTGAAAGTTCATCTCTGTCGTGTTCCTGATCAACCCCAATCCAAGCACCAGCCATCACGTGAATGCCCATATCAGCCGCTTGTTCAGCAAGATCGAGCATAGGCCCTTGCAAACTATACGTTCGGATCCGATTGGTGATGCCAGCCAACTGCCGGGTGTCACGGGCAATTGTGGACGCCTGCGGTAGCGTGTCGGTAGGGCTTTCATGATGTTCGTAAGGGCTGTAGGCAATCCCGCCAATTGGGCCATTCCAACTTGGAAAGAAATTTAGAGGATTGAATGTGGACCACAAGATGAAGCTAGCTATCGCAGGCAGTAAAACAGCGACACCATTCTTTATGGCTTTGTGGCCCGGTGTGGAGCAGAGTCCGTTGTGAGTATTTTCGTGTCGGGAAGAAACTTCGCTATCGCCTTCTTACTTGCCAAATCGAATCAAA
>CAJWOI010000053.1 GCA_913044255.1 uncultured Alphaproteobacteria bacterium | reverse complement strand
CATTGAGGATATGGCGGCGGCGCTTGGGGCCGCACATTTGGTGATCAGTCGTTCCGGCGCTTCCACTGTGGCCGAGCTGGCTGCGGCTGGCCGGCCGGCCTTGTTGGTACCGTTCCCGCATGCGACCGATGATCATCAAACCGCAAACGCTCGCGCGTTGGTGGATGCAGGCGGCGCATGGATGATGCACGAAAAGGACTTTAAGGTTCCAAAGCTTAAAACCTGGCTCGTTGATATTTTAAGAGACCCGCGTGTGTTGGTTGCTACCGGCCGTAAAGCACGAGCAATAGGAGAGCCTGATGCTGCGTCCAACCTTGCTGAGGTCACCAGCCGATTGGTCTCAAAACACGGTATTGGGCAGACCCTCGGATGAAATCTATACCACTTGATCTCGGAGTTATTCACTTCGTTGGTATTGGAGGGATTGGCATGAGCGGGATCGCAGAGGTAATGCACAACCAAGGATACCAGATTCAGGGTAGTGACATTGCGGATAACGCAAATGTGAGGCGACTTCGCTCGCTAGGCATCAATATCAGTATAGGCCATAGCGTTAATAGTATTACCGGTGCGTCAGTAGTGGTCAAATCTTCTGCCGTTAACGAACAGAATCCTGAAATTGTAGCTGCGCGAGCAGCAAAATTGCCCGTGGTTCCGAGAGCTGAAATGTTGGCTGAGTTAATGCGTCTTAAATGGTCAATTGCTGTTGGCGGCACACACGGCAAAACTACAACCACATCTATGATTGCTGCGCTTTTGGATACGGCAGGTATGGATCCTACTGTAATCAACGGGGGCATTATTAACGCATATGGCACTAATGCACGACTCGGTGGTGGCGATTGGGTGTTGGTGGAAGCCGACGAATCCGATGGGAGCTTTGTACGGTTGCCGGCGATGGTTTCAGTCGTGACTAACATCGATGCTGAGCACCTTGATTACTACGGTGATTTTGATGCTCTGAGACGTGCCTTCCAGACATTTGTCGAAAATATTCCCTTTTATGGTTTGGCTGTGTTGTGTGGTGACCACGAAGAAGTACGATCGATGATTGGCCGCATTACTGACCGAAGATTAGTGACATACGGTCTGAATGCTCCCGCTGACGTGCGAGGTTGTGATCTTTCCCCAACTACAAGCGGGGCGCAATTTAATGTACAATTGGGTGGTCGTTCTGGTGGAGCCGGACGGTTGATTACCGGCATAGAACTTAGTATGCCCGGTGCGCACAACGTTCGGAATGCTCTGGCTGCGGTCGCGGTTGCTGTCGAACTGGGCATCGGAGACAATGTTATCCGGAATGCTTTAGCGAAATTTAAAGGTGTGAAACGCCGATTTACGGTGGTCGGCGAAGCCACTGGGGTGACCATTGTTGATGATTATGGGCACCATCCAGTGGAAATTGCTGCTGTGTTGGAGACCGCGCGTGAACGGTGTGCGGGCCGAGTAATTGCTGTTGTTCAGCCACACCGATACTCACGTCTTAAATCGCTGTTTAGGGATTTCTGTGTATGTTTTAATGACGCCGACGTCGTGATCGTGGCAGATGTTTATCCGGCCGGAGAAAGCCCAATCAATGGTGCTGACAAAGAGTCGTTGGTGTCTGGCCTTCAGTCAGCCGGTCACCCGGATGTCTACTCTCTAGAGAGTGCGGATCACTTAGCCGAATTAATTGCCGAGGTCACAAACATCGGGGATATGGTGGTTTGTCTGGGTGCTGGCACAATCACACACTGGGCCAACACTTTGCCGGCTGCCCTTGATCACCGTAGTGCTTCAACGGGCGTGGTAAAAAGTATATGACCATGGCAATTAAGAGTACGAGCGGGCTGCTTGGACAGTTACCTTCAGTACGTGGTGAGTTGCGCGCTTATGTGCCTTTGGCGCGCTATACTTGGTTTCGTGTCGGTGGGCCCGCGGAGGTATTATTTACGCCGGCAGACAGTGATGACCTATCCGGATTCCTCAAAGATTGCCCTAAAAACATACCAATCACGGTTATTGGGCTTGGTTCAAATTTGCTGATACGGGATGGAGGTATTCCCGGGGTAGTGATCCGATTGGTACGTGGTTTAAGTGTTGTCAGATGTGTGGATGACGAGATAGTCGCTGGTGCCGGCGCGCTTAGCGTTAGGGTTTCGAGATTAGCGGCGTTAGCTGGAATTGGAGGCTTGGAGTTTTTAAGTGGCGTCCCAGGTTCAATCGGCGGGGCAGTCAGAATGAATGCCGGCGCGTACGGTAAAGACGTGTCGGATGTGCTGGTATCGGCTGTCGCGATCGATCGTGCTGGATTATCATGGGAACGAACTGCAGAAGAATTCTGTTTTTCGTACAGGAAATCATTGGGCTTAGCGAAAGATACCATTGTCATTGCGGCTCGGTTTCGTGGTTACGCTGAAACATCAGGGAAAATCACGGAACGCATGGATGAGATTCAGCAGTTTCGTTTTGGGAGTCAGCCGGTTCGTGATCGAACCGGGGGGAGCACTTTTACTAATCCCCCTCAAGATGAGGCTTGGCGTCTGATCGATAGTGCTGGCTGTCGGGGTTTGCGACTTGGCGGCGCACTTGTATCCGAGAAACATTGCAATTTTTTGGTCAATACCGGCAGCGCTACGGCGGCTGATATAGAATGCCTTGGGGAGGAAGTGCGGCGTCGGGTATTTCATAAAACTGGTACAAGACTTGAATGGGAGATTCAGAGACTTGGATGTCACGATAGGTGGGCTGAAAGTTGCAACGCATGAGTAAGCAAATCGCGGTTCTCATGGGAGGACGTTCCGAAGAGCGAGATGTATCACTGCGCAGTGGTGAGGCTGTGGCTGAAGCGTTGCGATCCTTGGGATATCGTGTTCTTGCCATAGATATTGGCCAAGATATTAGGGTCACGCTGGATGAAATTCGTTCGGACACTGACGTTGTTTTCAATGCCTTGCATGGTCGTTACGGGGAAGATGGATGTGTTCAAGGCTTTTGCGAGCTATTAGGCTTGCCCTACACTCATTCAGGGGTTCTTGCGTCAGCGCTGGCCATGAATAAGGCCGTTGCGAAACAGCTATTTGTAAATGCCGGGATACCGGTACCGGATGGTGGGGTATTTGTCCGTAAGCAGGTTCTGGACGATGAGCCAATGGAACGGCCGTACGTCATAAAACCTCTCAATGAGGGTTCAAGTATAGGTGTGCATATTGTTAGAGAAGGTGAAGAATCACCGTTGGAAAATCGCGGCTGGGGCTACGGAGAACGTATCCTAATTGAAGATTATATACCCGGTCGCGAACTTACCGTTGCTATTATGAATGAACGCAGCTTGGAGGCACTGGAAATCAGGCCTACCGAAGGTTTTTATGATTATCGGTCGAAATACACAAAAGGTTGCGTCGAATATCTAGTCCCGGCTCCAATCCCGAATTCAATTCGCGATGACGTGCTACGTTTTTCTTTGTTAGCCCACAAAACTTTAGGTTGTCGGGGGGTCACTCGTGCTGATTTTCGTTATGATGATTCGACAGGGGGTCTTGGTCTGCGTCTCCTTGAAATTAATACTCAGCCGGGCCTAACGCCCACGTCTTTGGTGCCGGAAATTGCAGCTCATGCAGGCATTGATTTTCACATGTTGGTCAATTGGATGATAGAGGATGCTCGATGCAACATTTAACCGCACGGCCGAGTGATCGACTGCGGCTGTCGGCGAGAACGGGCGAGCGCGATTTTTCAATACCGACCCGGCCTCGGTTGGGTGCGCGTTGGCGATGGGCACGACTTCTTTCATCACGATATGTAGCGGCGTTGTTTGGGGTCAGTGTACTATTGCTATCGGTATTTTATGTAGAAAAAAGAGATCTGGAGAGTTTATCGGATCAGGCTGGGAAAACTTTCGTTCTCTCGACAGCGCGTGCCGGCTTTGTGGTGAGTAATGTTCTTGTGACTGGGTACCGAAATGTTCCGGAAAGTGCAATACTTGGAGCACTCGCCATAAGGCCAGGTGCGCCTCTGGCTTCGGTTGATTTGTCTGCGGCGCGCGCACGTGTTGAAGCGCTTGAGTGGATACGAAGCGCGGAGCTAAGGCGGCGATTGCCAGGCCAACTCCAGCTTAGAATATATGAAAGAGAGCCGGTTGCTTTGTGGCAACGAGGGAGCGATTTTGTACTTATCGATGAGCTTGGCCAGACGTTTCTAGAAGCTTCCATCGGGCCTTTTAGCCATTTACCTGTGTTGGTGGGTTTTGGCGCTCCCACGGCTTACCCCGAATTGCGTCAATTGCTTATGGGAAGGCCGGATTTCGAGCCCTTTCTTGTTTCCGCCAGTTGGGTCGGGGGACGACGCTGGAATCTAGAGCTTGGAAATGGCCTCACGGTTTATCTGCCTGAGCAAAATGTGGCCGAGGCGTGGGGCCTTTTGGTGGACGAAATCAATACGAGTAAAGTGCTCGCACGCGACCTAATTGTGATAGATCTTCGCCAACCGGGCCGTATCGTGGTGGACGTGCATCCAGAGGCGGTCTGGTCAGGCGAGACAATAGCCAAGGAGAGAGAACTCGGGGTATCCCCACGCCGGTATGTCCCTCCGCCTGATGAACACGTGCCAAATGGTTCGGATCTCGAGGAGCATGATGCTTAACGTGGCGTCCAAACAAAGTGCCACGCGAACCCGAAGGCGAAATGTTTCATCTGGCCGGCGCGGTCTGATCGCAGCATTGGATGTAGGTACTGCGAAGGTGTGCTGTTTTATCTCTAAAATCCGGGACAATGGCTCGCTCGAAGTTGTGGGGATCGGTCATCAGGTAGCACGCGGCACACGAGCCGGTACGGTGGTAGACATGTTGGCAGTTGAGGAAACCATTGGCGAGGTATTGCAGACGGCCGAAGACATGGCTGGTGACACCGTCAGATCTGTCTTGGTTGGAGTTACTGGATGTCAACCTCACTCACGGACACTGAGAGTTGAACTAGAGTTGGGTGGACACGAAGTAAGCCAAACGGATCTGAAACGGGTTTTTGAAAGAAGTAATAATGAGCAACTACCTCAGGATCGGGTAATTTTACATGGGTTACCCGTTGGCTATGAGATTGATGATCTGAGAGGGATTCGTGACCCGAGAGGCATGCGCGGCGACAAGCTTTTAGTTCGAATGCATGTTGTCAGTGGAGCGCGAAGCGCCATCCGAAATCTGACTAATTGTGTTGGTCGTTGTCATCTTGATACCGACAACTTGGTATGGTCGGGCTATGCCGCTGGACTTGCCTCCTTGGTGGAAGACGAATTGGACCTTGGCGCTATATGTATCGACATGGGAGCCGGTATCACGTCCGTTTCAATTTTTCAAAATAATGCCATGATGCATGCCGATGCGGTCCCGATGGGTGGATGGCACGTCACCAGTGATATCGCGCGTGGTTTAGATACATCTATGCGCGATGCTGAAAGATTGAAGACGCTTTTCGGCAGCACGATCTCCAGTGACGTTGACAATAAAGATATGATCGATGTTCCCCCTCTGGGAGAGCGGGGTGCATCGGGTCCCAATCACATTCCTCGGGAACTATTAGTTGGCGTTGTGCGTCCACGCCTTGAGGAAACTTTTGAGTTAGTCCGTGACCGACTCGATGAGGCCGGATTTGGCCACTCCGGAACAATGCGTGTGGTGCTCACAGGTGGAGCAAGTCAACTCAGTGGGTTACGTGACTTGGCGGGACAGGTATTAGAGAAACATGTTCGTCTCGGTGGGCCGCCGCCAATCCCAGGTTTGGCCCAGTCCATGCGCGGTCCGGCCTTCGCAACTTGTGCCGGCCTTCTTCTATATGCGGCACAGCAGAGCACTGCTACGGGCACGGTTAGTAACGGCCAAAATCGGGAAGTGGACGGGCATATAGGTCGACTTGGTCAGTGGTTTCGTGACAATTTTTAAAGGGTCGGTGCATCCGTGCAGTGTGTTGGGGCTCCTTCGGGCAGTTTGTAATATTTCGTAACAAAACGTGAATTGAGCCTGTTGAAAGGTTTTGTTAAAAGTTACTCAGCGCGTTCGCAGACCTCTTGTATTGTAGCCGATATGGCGGGGGATTTGGATTTGTGCGGCGGTGTGGCAAGGATTGAACTGAGACAGTGACGGCCGTTTGTCAAAAAACCATCAAGAGCGCAATTGGCTGCTCAGGAATCGGGCTGCACAGCGGCGTCGATATAAACATGACCTTGCGGCCGGCACCTGTGGGAACGGGTATCGTATTCACCCGCGTTGACCAAGGGAATGCGCTTTTGCCGGCGGCGCACGATCTAGTGTCGGAAACCCAACTGGGCACTACTCTACGGAATGTTGATGGGGTGAACCTGGGTACGGTCGAGCATCTTATGGCAGCGTTATGGGGCTGTGAAATCGATAATTTGTTTGTCGATGTCGACGGACCAGAGGTGCCTGCAATGGATGGTAGCGCTGCTCCATTCGTCTTTTTAATTGAATGCGCAGGAATAGCCGAACAAACCGCCCCGAGACAGGCTCTACGGGTTTGTCGGCCAGTGGAAGTTGTGGCGGGAGAAAAGCGCATCACATTGACACCTGCCGATGATTTTTCAGTGGATCTGGTGATCGATTTCGACCATCCGGTGATTTCCTGCCAGTCGAGTTGTTTTGACGGGGGGCCATTTGCATTTAAGACGGAGATCAGTCGTGCTCGCACGTTTGGTTTCGCGGACGAGGTCGCGTTGCTGCATGCGGCGGGTTTTGCCCGTGGTGGATCGTTGGAAAATGCGGTGGTGGTAGTTGAGGACCGTGTCCTAAATGACGGTGGTTTGCGGTACGAAAACGAGTTTGCACGCCATAAGATGCTGGATTGCGTCGGCGATCTTTACCTCGCTGGCGCACCGCTCCTAGCCCATGTAGATGCTCATTGCCCCGGCCATCAATTGAATAACGCGGCTTTGCGAGCCTTGTTTGCGAGTGACCAGAACTGGAAATTGGAGCCAATTGTGCCGGCGGCATCCAGTTGGCCCGAGATGGCTGCTGGGGCAGAGGCATGAGCGCGTTTTCGATGAATGTGTAGTTAATTTTCATTTCTGTCATCTTGTTATCGCATCGGCGTTGATTAATAGCCTCGCGTTTAGCTGGGTTGCACTTATCATCAGTTTTCGGATTGGAGCATCGTGTACTGTCGCGCTCACGTTTTGGGCAGGTTCCTTGGTTGCCGCATAGTTGCCTTAGGTACTGGTGTTGCTTCCATGTTTAGGTATTGCGGTTGACTGTCAAAATGATGCATGTATTCCCGCTATAGGTCGTGAGTTGGCCTCATATTCCCGCTAGAAAAGCTGCGTGGACGTGGTCACAACTCTCTCACGAGGCTTTCTGAATTCGTGTTATGTTCAAAATGTGATGAGCGACAATCTCGGTGGTATCTATGGCGGGCTTTGATCTTTCGGGGCGCCGAATTTGGGTGGCCGGTCACCGGGGTATGGTTGGATCCGCCTTGTGCCGTCGGCTTGAATCTGAGAAGTGTGAAGTTATCACTGTTGATCGCGAGTTGGTCGATCTCAGGCGTCAGGGTGATGTTGAGGAGTGGATGTCGAATGCTCACCCTGATGTTGTGGTGATTGCTGCTGCGACTGTTGGTGGGATTATGGCCAACGATAGCAGGCCGGCAGAATTTTTGTATGACAATTTATTGATTGAGACAAATATTATTCATAGTGCGTGGCAGCTGGGACTCGATAAACTACTGTTGCTTGGTTCGACGTGTATCTATCCCCGACTCGCTCCACAGCCTATTGCGGAGGACTCACTTTTATCCGGGCCGCTTGAGCCTACAAACGAATGGTACGCCATCGCGAAAATTGCTGGAATTAAACTGTGTGATGCATATCGTCGGCAACATGGTTGCGACTTTGTTTCCGCACAACCAGCAAACTTGTATGGTCCGCATGATAATTTTGACTTGCAGTCAGGCCACGTGTTGCCTGCCCTGATGAGAAAGATTCATGATGCGAATGTATCACGGACACAGAAAGTCGAGATTTGGGGAACCGGAAACCCGCTTCGTGAATTTTTGCATGTAGATGATCTGGCTGATGCTTTGGTATTCTTGCTGCGGCACTACAATCAGTCAGGGCAGATTAACGTTGGCTCGGGTGAAGAAGTTTCAATTGCTAAACTGGCTGCAATGATAGGTGAGGTGGTGGGATATACTGGGGAGTTTTCCTTTGCGCCGGATAAGCCCGATGGACCTCCTCGCAAATTAGCGGATAGCAGACGTTTAAAGGCCATGGGCTGGCAGCCGCAAACTCGCCTAGTCGAAGGTTTGCAGTCGACATACAGGTGGTACCTTGATTCGATGCAACGTCCTCAAACAACGTTCCCTCCGACGACGTAGGGAGTAGTTTTCAGGGCATGCGTAGCATTGATAAAATTGAAGATTGTTTGTTAGGTGATGCACCTGGGTTATGGTGTCAGCAGCTTACTCCACCCGCTCCGGAGGGTGCTCTTTTGCCCGCCCTGTTCCTCGATAGGGATGGGGTGGTCGTCGAGGATGTCGAATATTTACATCGTGTCGAAGATATCAGGCTAGTTGGCGGGGTCGACAAGACCATTGCCGCCTGCAATCAGAACAATCTTCCCGTGGTAATGGTAACCAATCAGTCGGGCATCGGCCGGGGGCTTTACGGTTGGCAAGAGTTTGCCGTGGTCCAAGACTACATCATGGAAGCCCTTGGTGTTCTCGGCGCAAGGATTGATATGGTTTTGGCGTGTGCGTATCACGAAGACGCACAGCCGCCGTATAAAAAGACCGACCACTCTTGGCGCAAGCCCAATTCTGGGATGTTGTTGGCTGCCGCTGAGCGCGTAAAGATAAACTTGACCCAGTCATGGATTGTTGGCGATCAGGCTAGTGATATCGAAGCTGGCAGAGCCGCCCAACTTGCCGGCGGTGTCTTGGTATTGAGTGGTCAGACAAAACAGTTGGCTTCAAGTAGTGTTTCTTCAAGTAGCGGCTTTCGTGTTCGGGTGGCATATAGTTTGGCAGCTTGTCGCTTCCTTGCAGGGCACATGCGCAGCATGAGTTGATTCGGGGATTGGTGCGACTGTTCGCACCTGGCTGTAGGGTGGTTTACGAAGGATGTCCGTACTGTTGAGAAAATCGCTTTGGGACTCCATATCAATCAATGTAATTTTGAATTCAGTGTTAAATATTTGATTAATAATCATACAATATAAAGTAAGTGTATTATTGTAATTCACAAATATAATATCGATTATACAAATAAAAGACGAATGTCTTTAAATACCTGAACCGAAGTAAGGACCTTAATTTTATATTTACATCAGGAAAAGATTTATATATTGTTATTTACTTAATTTGGCAGAGAAATTATTTACGGGTCTCAAGGTTTCATTTGAGGTTACATTCCAAAGAAGACGAATGCGAGACAACCTTACTGGAGATAAAAAAATACTTTTGTCAAATTGACGCAAGTTGCATATTGGTTGTTGATTGATTCGCATTAATCGGTAAAGGTTTCTACCTGAGGGAGGTTGGCCGAGTTATTTCGGCACTCCGTCCGTGTGGCCGCTTTCTTGGCTGCCGTGGCATTGTGGGTTCGTGGCCACTCCTGGCGACGGACCTGGACTTTCCTCATCATTAACTTTCCACGAACTCCCGGGGAGGTAAGCAAAGTGGATATACGTTGGAACAAGCCGACAGTGGCTGTGTTGGTAGCTGGAGCTATGGCTCTGGGTACAGCGGCGACCGTGTCGGCGCAACCAGCCGGCGAATTTGGGGCCGATCCGCAGCATAAAAACCATGTATCCGATTGGATGCTGGAGCATGCGGACAAGGATCCATCTAACTGGCTGCATTATGGTAAGGACTACGAGAGCACACGTTGGAGCCAAGCGGCTCAGATCAACCAGGGCAATGTGAAAGACCTGGTGCCCAAATGGCAAGTTTCATTTGGTAAGCTCGAGGGTCAAGATAGTGAAGGTGTGGTTGTCAACGGTACAGTTTATGTGACGACTTCCTTCAACCGTGTCATTTCGATCGATGGCAGAAATGGTGACATTGACTGGGTCTACACACGTGACCTTCCGGCCGATGTCTATCCGGAACTCTGCTGCGACGTGGTGAACCGCGGTGTCGCACCGTACGGGGACAAGGTATATTTGGCTACCCTGGATGCGCACATCGTCGCTTTACACAACGCCACTGGTGCCGTCGAATTTGATGTTACCGTTGGTGATTACACCTACGCAGAGACCATGACAATTATGCCGATGGCACTTAAAGGCAAGCTCATTTTGGGTACCGCTGGTGCTGAGTATGGTGTGCGTGGTTGGATTGCTGCTCGCTCTGCAGAGGATGGTTCCGAAGTCTGGAAAACCTATACAATTCCAGAAGGCGGCATCGTTGATGGGCAAGAAACTTGGAAGGGTGACTCTTGGAAATATGGCGGTGGCTCATCTTGGGTGACCGGTTCTTATGACCATGACTTGAACCTACTCTATTGGCCGGTTGGCAACCCAGGTCCTGATTTCGATCGGCACGTTCGCTGCGAAGATCCTACAGTTCATACCAATCTTTACAGCAACAGCACGCTCGTACTGGACCCAGATAGTGGAGAGATCAAGTTCCACTTCCAATACACACCTTGTGATCCTTATGACTATGATGGCGTCAACGAAGTCATCTTAGCCGACATAGGCAGCAAGAAAGTCTGGCTGCATGGCGATCGTAATGGTTATCTGTATTCGATTGATCGTACAAACGGACAGTGCAATTGGGTTGTTCCGTTGGGTACAGTCGATTGGAACAGTGGCTTTGGTGATAACTGCACGCCGATCATGGATTGGCCAAAGATGGACATCACATATGACAAAGTGACGCGCGTCTGGCCAACACTTGATGGCGGTAAAGAATGGCATCCGATGTCCTACAGTAAAAGTAGCGGCTTGGTATATGTGCCGACCTATAACTTCTACATGGACCTGCAGGCCGGTCTCATGGAGTGGCATAGCGGCGAATGGTACCTCGGATCCTCAATCCTACGTTTCGGTAGCGGTAATGGTGCGGTTAATGCGTACGATGGCGCTAGTGGTGACATGATATGGACCCGTCCGTCGGCAGCTCCGGCGACCAGCGGTATCTTGTCAACAGCCGGTGGATTGGTTTTCTTTGGTGGTCCGGATGGCAACATTCAGGCAGCCAATGATGCAACTGGTGAAGCTCTGTGGTCATTCCAGACCGGCAGTGGCATTCACGGCAACCCGACTACCTTTACGGTTGATGGTACACAGTACATTTTGGCTGTATCGGGAGCTGGCGGTGGAGGTCTCTGGCCACTTACCTATGGTGATTGGCTGAACACCCACACCAAGGGTGGCATGATCATCGCCTTTGGATTGCACTAAGCCTATTGTTGAGAACACGAGGAGGGGCAGGCAGTTGGTCTGCCCCTTCTTTTTTTTTGGAG
>CAJWOI010000052.1 GCA_913044255.1 uncultured Alphaproteobacteria bacterium | reverse complement strand
GGACGAGGCGAAGGGGTGGCTGCCCAGGCAATCGCAACAATCTCCATGGCTGATGACTAAGCAAACTCAAAGTCTATCAAACTTCCATCCAGCAATGTTGATTGCCACCTGGTTCGGTAGTGGTCTTTCGCGCGTGGCCCCGGGCACATGTGGATCGCTGGCTGCGTTGCCTTTTGCCTGGCTGATAACGATGCTCTGGGGTGTACAGGCCCTTTTCGTGGCGGCGGGAGCAATCTTTTGCATCGGCTACATATCTTGCATACTAGTTATGCGTCACAGAGAGGAAAAGGACCCACAAATCATTGTGGTTGATGAAGTGGCTGGTCAATGGTTGGCGCTTTGTGCTGCTCCGTTAGATCCAGTGTACTACTTCCTTGGATTCGCCTTATTCCGCATAGCGGATATTTCAAAAATATGGCCAGCTTCTTGGATAGATCGCTCTCTTTTCGGAGTAGCTGGGGTAATGCTGGACGATACTATTTCCGGGATCTATGCTGCCATAACCGTCCTCATCATAGTTCAAATAATTGGATAAAACTATTGTTTTCACGACAGTTACAAGAAAAAGCTGAATTATTACTTGAGGAATTTCGGGTCGCGTCCAAGATCCTGGTAACGGCAGAGTCTTGCACGGGAGGCTTAGTCAGTGCGTGCTTAACTGAAATTCCTGGCTCATCCGACGTCTTTACTCATGGGTTTGTTACATATTCAAACAAGAGCAAAATTGAGACCCTTAACGTTTCGGAAAGTTTAATTGAACGGGCCGGTGCCGTTAGCGAGGAAGTTTCTGTAGCTATGGCTCTCGGTGCTTTAGCTCGAACACCCGCCGATCTATCACTTGCGGTAACGGGTGTAGCTGGGCCCGGAGGCGGAACTCTAGAAAAGCCTGTAGGGTTGGTACATTTCGCGGTGGTCGGTCGCAACACCGCCACATCTCACCAGAAAATCATAATTCCTGGAGAACGTTCTGTGGTCAGAATGACTTCAGTAAGTATCTCCCTCGACATGTTATTGGAGTCGATTCGACATTTATAATGCGCGAGGTGCCATTAGGAAATTTGTTCAGAATGGCACACGCCACTACTCGTTCCGTATAACTCCCAGGCCCTTTTTTCAAAAGCACCAACCATTCTCCGTACCGCTTCATGAAAAAGGAGCCCTATTAGTTTGTTCATTAATCGAGAACGAAACTCAAACTCTACGTAGAAATCAATCATACAAGTATCTCTAGTTTCAGCTGTAAATTTCCAAATGTTGGTCATGCGTTTGAATGGTCCGGAGATAGGAGTCACTTCAATCCAACGTGGTCGTTGAGATTTTACACGTGAACCAAATTTTTCACGAATCATCTTAAAACCAATAACTAAATCGGCATCGAACGTATCGACATCATTTTTCCGTACGTTGGCGGACAAACACCAAGGAAGAAATTCTGGGTAACGATCCACGTCAATGACAAGATCAAAAATTTTTTCGGCACTATACCCAAGTAGTCTTTGCTCTTTGTGTGTAGGCAAAACTATGTATTCACAGCGGCGCGTGCTGCCTTTAAGGCTATAAAATCCTCGTCCGCATGGTAAGAGGATCGGGTCAGGGGGGAAGCGGAAACCATAAGAAATCCTTTATCAAATGCTAGACGCTTATAGGCATGAAATTCAGAAGGAGGAATAAATCTCGCGACCGGAAAATGTGAATCGCTGGGCTGGAGATACTGTCCCATAGTCAGGAAATCAATGTTGTGCGCGCGCATATCATCCATGACTTTCTCGACTTCGTTCGAATCCTCTCCCAGGCCCACCATAATTCCAGACTTGGTAAATAGATTACCGTTAAGTTCTTTCGCACGTTTCAACACCCACAAAGAGTGATCATAAGAGGCGGCCTTCCGAACCTCCGAATAGAGCCTAGGTACAGTCTCTATGTTGTGGTTGTATACGTCTGGAAGAGCTTCAACTACTGCTTTTATCGCCCCTGGTTTGCGTCGAAAGTCAGGAGTTAACACTTCAATTGTGGTTGCCGGAGATGTTTGTCGAATCCCCTCGATACAATGGACGAACTGCGCAGCCCCACCGTCATCAAGGTCATCTCGATCTACGGAAGTAATTACTACATGTCTGAATTTAAGAAGCTTCACCGCCGCTGAGAGTCGTGCGGGTTCTTCAAGGTCTACAGGGTTAGGTCGTCCCGTCACTACATTGCAAAAACTACATTTCCGAGTGCACACACTCCCCAAAATCATCACAGTTGCATGACCACGGCTCCAGCACTCGGCAATATTTGGACAAGATGCCTCCTCACACACTGTATTTAGATTTAAAGCACGTATTAATTTCTTGGTTTCAGTGTAGCCAACTGAGATCGGAGCTTTGACTCGGATCCAATTTGGTTTTCTTAAGTACCTTTGATCAGATGAGTTAAGTTGAACGCCCGAGGTCAACATTTAAATATGAATTGCTTTGTCATACGCGTCCAACACGGACTCGTGCATCATTTCTGACAGGGTTGGATGTGGAAATATAGTTCGCAATAACTCAGCTTCCGTGGTTTCGAGCGTTTTAGCCACGGCAAACCCCTGAATTAGTTCGGTGACTTCTGCTCCAACCATGTGAGCACCCAGCAACTCACCCGAATCGGCATCAAATACAGTTTTTATAAAACCTTCCGGCGCTCCAAGTGCAATGGCTTTTCCATTTCCCATGAACGGGAAGCGCCCTACCCTAACTTTTTGGCCTTTCGCTAAAGCTACTTCCTCGGTAATACCAATACTTGCGATTTGCGGTCGGCAGTACGTACAAGCTGGAACATTATCGGTGTCTAAGGGAAGTGTTTTTTCAATACCCGCAATTCGCTCGATACACAAAACAGCCTCGTGACTGGCCTTGTGAGCCAACCAAGGAGGACCAACGAGGTCCCCAATTGCATACACTCCTGGTTCATCAGTTTGCATCCACTTATCAACCTTAATGTGACCCTTTTCTACTTCAACCCCGCTATCTTCAAGACCAATATTTTCCACGTTACCGGTAATACCTACTGCAAGTATCACTTTTTCAAACTCCAACGTAATTACTTTATCTTTGGGAACTTCAATAGACGCAATAACGCCACGTTTTGTTGGCTTAAGAGACTGAACCTCGGCGCCAAGATGAAAATTCATCCCTTGTTTTTCAAAAACTTTTTGGGCAAAGGAAGAAATCTCGACATCTTCTACTGGCATAATTCGATCCATTACTTCTACAACCGTAACTTCTGAGCCTAGATCTCGGTAAAAGCTTGCGAACTCAATGCCAATTGCGCCGGAGCCTACTACCAACAAAGATCCGGGCAATTTCTCAGGTACCATTGCCTCTTTGTAGGTCCAAATATGTTTATTATCGGCGACAAGTCCGGGGATCTGCTTTGCTCGGGCACCAGTTGCCAAGATTATGTGTTTCGCATTCAAGACCGATACTTTGCCATCTTTTTCAATTTGAACCTCACCCGGGCCATTGATTCGGCCGGCACCGTCATAGGTAGTAACCTTATTTTTTTTTAGGAGATGGGATATACCTTTAGACAACTGTTCAGAAATTTTTCTGGAACGCTTAACAATTTTCTGAATATCAAATTGGATGTCCTTTGCTACAAACCCATACTCTTCAATATTTGAAAGCAAATGGCCTACTTCAGCACTGCGCAAGAGAGTTTTTGTGGGTATGCAGCCCCAATTAAGACATATGCCACCTAGGTGGGTTTGTTCTACAAGAGCGGTATCAAAACCCAACTGAGTAGCCCTGATGGCTGCGACATACCCACCGGGGCCACCGCCTATGACTACAATATCAAATTTCGTTTTTGCCATTTACAGCAACATTGTCAGCGGGCCTTCAATCAAACCTTTAAATGCAGCTAGCCACTCTGCACCAATGGCCCCATCAATAACCCGATGATCACACGATAAAGTGCAAGTCATTACAGTAGCTATTGCCAGCGCACCATTATCTACTATCGGACGTTGTTCGCCTGCTCCAACCGCAAGAATTCCTGATTGTGGAGGGTTAATTACAGCTGAAAATTCCTTAACCCCGTGCATCCCCAAATTAGAAATCGAAAAACTTCCCCCTTGGTATTCCTCTGGCTTGAGGCGCCCATCACGAGCCCGTTGAGCCAGTTCAACCATTTCATTTGATATTTCAGAAAGGCCTTTACCGCTTGCGTTAAAAATAATCGGTGTGATTAATCCCCCTTCCACAGCTACGGCCACGGATATGTCCACCTGCCCGTGAAGAATGGTTGCGTCGTCCGTCCAACTGGCGTTCGCTGCTGGCACCTTTTTCAATGCCAAAGCGCTGGCGCGAATAACAAAATCATTGATAGAGAGTTTATATATTGTGGAGCGATTATTAAGGTCGCTCCGAACTTCAAGTAGGTTATCAATAATACAATCAATACTCAGGTAAAAATGGGGAATTGTTTGTTTAGATTCGGTTAACCTATTCGCGATTACTTTTCTCATATTGCTGTTCGCTACGGGCGTGGCTGTGACCGAAGGCAGCACCTCCGGCACCGTAGCTGACGTAGCTTGAGTAGGTGAGGCTCCTTCTTTTTTGCGTAATAGCGCTGACTCAATATCAGCCTTTACAATTCGTCCTTTCGGACCAGACCCCAAAATTTGTGCCAGATCTAGACCCGCTTGGCGCGCCATCCTCTTTGCCAAAGGGCTAGCGAAAATTCGAACACCACTCTTTACTGCGTCGGGCGCCGTTATCGGCTTTTCCGCAGTTGGGTCGGATTTTGGCAATTCTACATTCGAAACGTCTACGGGCTTTGGGCTGGCTGCATCCGCTTCACTAGTTAGAATTGTATCAAGGGCGGAGTCGTCCTCCCCTTCTTCGAGAATGAGTGCAATTGGAGTATTAATAGGAACAGCTTCTGTCCCTTCTGCAATCAGGATACGACCCAATTTGCCGTCCTCTATTGCCTCAATTTCCATCGTAGCCTTATCTGTTTCCACCTCGGCCACAATATCTCCAGAATTAATCTCTTCACCTTCCTTCTTCAACCACTTCACCAGGGTACCTTCTGTCATCGTCGGCGATAGGGCCGGCAAAAGTATTTTGACAGGCATGGATTCTCCCCTAAAACTTAATATCTTGTGTCAAGAATATTGACCGTCTAGTCAAAAAACAACACATGAGCACATACTAACCGTCTACGTGTTCAGAAATATTGAAGTTTGACCAACATTTTATCAAGAGCTTCTCAAACGCTTTTCAGGATTGCTGTTTAACTTAGCAGCAGACATTCCTGGAAATTTTTAAAATTAAACCACCTCTTCTCATCAATGTACGACTTTACAGCTTAATTAAAATGATTCGTTATACACAATTCGGCCTTTGAGAAATATACCCATTTCCCCATAATAAATTATTGCGAAATTGGCAGTAAAGCCATGGCATCCGCGCTATTTAATGCCTCAATTTGCTGCCATTTTAGCATTGAATGCCCAAATCTAGAGTCACTAATATTAGTTACAACAATTACATTTCGTTCTGAGAGAAGTTTTACCGTCCTCGGTGTAAACACTACAAGCTTATTTTCTTTGATGGCAAACCAGCTTTACTGCTTCAATAATTTTTTTCGAGTCAGGCAAAGTAATTTGCTCTAGGTTAGCAGCATAAGCCATCGGCACATCTTCAGAATTTACCCGCATCACAGGTGCATCTAAATAGTCAAACGCTTTCTCTGTAACTGCTGCCGCCAGCTCAGAAGCAATACTTCCCACCGGCCAGCTCTCATCCACCGCCACCATACGATTTGTTTTTTTTACTGAGCTTAGAACAGTTTCGATATCCAGGGGTCTTAAGCTACGGAGGTCTATAATTTCAACACAGATGCCCTCCTTCGCTAAATCATCAGCGGCCTGTATACTCCAATGCACACCGCGAGAAAAACACACGATAGTTGCGTCATCTCCTTGCCGAACCACCCGGGCCGCCCCAATAGGTTCCGTAAACTCAGCGTCCTCAGAAACTTCAAATACTTCACCGTAAAGCATTTCGTTTTCTAAGATGATGACCGGATTGGGATCACGGACGGCTGTTTTGAGTAATCCTTTGGCATCATTAGCGGAATATGGCGCGACTACTTTTAGACCAGGAACCTGTGCATACCAGCTTGAAAAATCTTGTGAATGCTGCGCCGCTACTCTGGAGGCGGCACCATTTGGTCCTCGGAATACAATGGGACAGGAGACACAGCCGCCAGACATATACGAAGTTTTGGCAGCGGAATTTATCAACTGATCCATCGCCTGCATTGCAAAGTTAAACGTCATGAATTCTACAATCGGTTTCAAGCCCATGAATGCCGCCCCAATGCCAACCCCAGCAAAACCTGCTTCGGTAATGGGTGTATCAATTATCCTTCGTGGCCCGAATTCAGCAAGGAGACCTTGTGAAACTTTGTACGCGCCTTCGTATTCCCCGACTTCTTCTCCCATCAGAAACACGTCATCATCTCTTCGCATTTCCTCGGCCATCGCATCACGAATTGCTTCACGCACCGTCACGGAAACCATGCTTCACTCGTTTCTTTCAACGTAAACATCACTATATACTTCTTCGGGATCAGGTCGCGGCGCGTCTTCAGCGAATTTAGCCGCTGCAACTACCACCTTCTTTATCTCTGCATCTACCTCGCCAAGTGCTTCTTCCTTTATCTCGCCATCATCAAGAATACGTTGACGGATTTGTTGAATTGGATCCCGTGTTTCTCGTACTTCTTTCACTTCCTCTTTAGGACGGTATTTAGCTGGATCTGAAATCGAATGTCCGCGATATCGATAAGTATTCATCTCGATAATCATCGGACCATTTCCGGATCTTACGTGTAAAGCTGCCTCGCACGAGGCAGCTCGTACAGCGAGAACATCCATTCCATCACACTGAATGCCTGGAATTCCCAAGCCCTCCCCATGGCGAAAAAATTCTGTTTGTGCGCTCGCGCGCGCGATAGACGTGCCCATACCGTACTGATTATTTTCTATTACATAGACGATCGGTAACTTCCATAATTCCGCCATGTTGTATGACTCGTATACCTGCCCTTGATTGGCTGCTCCATCCCCAAAAAATGTAAAGCAAATACTGTCGGAACTTCGGTATTTTAAAGCAAGTGCTATACCTGTACCAATCGGGACTTGTGCACCAACAATCCCGTGGCCGCCAAAGAACCCATAATCTGGTGCAAACATATGCATTGAGCCCCCTTTCCCCTTTGAGACTCCGCGAATAGACCCAGTTAATTCTGCAAGAACGGTTTTTGGCGATACTCCTCGTGCAAGCATATGTCCGTGACATCGGTAACTTGTAATCATTGGATCATTACGAGTTATTGCATTTTCTACCCCTACCACCACTGCTTCTTGACCAACATATAGATGGAGAAAGCCACCAATCAAACCCATCCCATACATTTGACCAACTCGCTCCTCGAATTTTCGTATCAGCAGCATCTCGCGGTAGAATTTAAGTAGTTCTGCCGGAGTGCCCTCATACGACACAGTTTCCTGTGCGAGTTTAGGTTGGCGTTTATTTGCAGCCATCGATACTCGAAGCGTTTGGGAAAGTGAGTTTGAAAAAGATAGAGAGAATGTTCGAACCGAGCAAGAGATCAAGAAAAGGAAAACTTTAGAAAGGGCTCATGTTGCCTTATTCAACATCACTTTATAGCCAAAGCATAGCCCATCAAGGTGGGTTAGAGGCAGTTGAATCAACAAAAATGATTTGATCTTTTTGACCAGCGTAGTTCAACACTACGCGTGCACGTTCTTCCAAAAGATCAGGGTCTAAGCTCTCAGAACGCAACAACCGCACCCGGTTCTCAAGTTTTTGTCGCTGATTTGATGCTTCGGTTAATTTTATGGTAGTAAATTCGATTTGCTGAGTAATTTTCAACCATTTGATAACTCCATTTTCTCCTTGGATAACGTGATACCCGAGGTAAAGAGTGATCCCAGCGAGCAAACTTGCCCGCAGAGAATGGTTTAAAAATTTAAGAAAATGGTTTCTCATGTCATATTTTGATCTGGATCATTCCTATTGAAGCACACTAATTACAATAAACTTTTCAAATTTAGCCGCGAGGCCCAGTCCATGGACCATAGAGGGCAGTTTCTCCGAGTTGTTCTTCTATCCTTATTAATTGATTATATTTTGCCAACCGATCTGTCCGAGACAGAGAGCCAGTCTTGATCTGTGCGCAGTTGGTTGCTACTGCCAAATCTGCAATCGTAGTATCTTCTGTTTCCCCAGAACGATGGGACACAATTGCTCGGTAACCAGACTGATGAGCTATTTTCACCGTGTCCAGCGTTTCAGTAAGAGTCCCGATTTGATTCATCTTAATAAGAACCGCATTCGCAACCCCCTTTTCTATACCTAATTCGAGTCGTTTTGGGTTCGTCGCAAATAAATCATCACCAACAAGTTGAACACGTTGCCCCAGACGTTGAGTAAGACGAACCCATCCCTCCCAATCGTCTTCAGCCAAAGCGTCTTCTATTGACCAAACAGGATATTCGTTAATAAGACTCTCAAGATAATCTATTAATTGATCGCTCGAAAATTTATGATCTTCGCCCCTTAGGTAATAAACGCCATCTACAAAAAATTCGCTAGCAGCGATATCGAGGGATAACGCTACATCAACACCTGGTTTAAATCCGGCATCCTCCACCGAAGCTATAATCTCCGTTAGAGCCTGAGAACCACTAATAAAATTTGGAGCAAAACCACCCTCATCACCAACAGACGTACTCTCTCCACAATCCTTCATACGTGTTTTCAAAGAATGAAAAATCTCGGATCCCCACCGCACGGAATCGGAAAAGTTCCCGGCCCCAACCGGCATAATCATAAATTCCTGGATGTCCAATGAATTGTTAGCATGTGCCCCACCATTAATGACATTCATCATCGGTATTGGCAAAACTCTTGATGCTAACCCACCTATGTAGGCGTACAAGGGTTGAGATGTTTCTTCTGCTGCGGCTTTGGCAAGAGCGATACTAACCGCAAGGATGGCATTTGCTCCAAGTCGATCTTTATCGTCGGTACCATCTAGTTCTATCATGAGATTGTCCAACGCTACCTGATCTTCCACATCGCGCCCAGACAAGGTGTCGAATATTTCTCCGTTAACCGACTCAATAGCCTTCAATACTCCGAGGCCCTTGTAACGACTTGGATCCTGATCTCGCACCTCGGCTGCCTCATGGTTTCCGGTAGATGCCCCGGAAGGAACCGAACCACGAGCGCAGGTTCCTGTTTCCAAGAGCACTTCAACCTCAATTGTGGGGTTGCCGCGGCTATCTAAAATTTCCCGGCCATGTAGATCCGCAATAGAAGTCAAGTTTTATTCCTTATTATCAAGATATTATAATATTTTTCTTAGAAATTTCATCAATTTCAATTAACATTCTCAACAACTGCGGTATCTCCTTCAACGGCAACATATTTGGCCCATCAGACGGTGCCGTATCTGGACTTTCATGCGTTTCCATAAACACCGAAGCAACCCCAATAGCTACGGCAGCACGTGCTAAAACTGGCGCAAACTCTCTTTGGCCGCCACTCCTGGAACCTTCTCCTCCAGGTTGTTGTACTGAATGTGTGGCATCAAATACCACTGGGAAGCCCGTCTTCCTAAGAATTGGTATTGATCTCATATCGGATACCAAAGTGTTGTAACCAAAACTGGTGCCGCGTTCGCACAACATGACATTTTCATTGCCGACACTAGTTATTTTTGCCGCAACGTTGGACATTTCCCACGGCGCCAAAAATTGACCTTTCTTTACATTTATCGGTTTACCGGTTTCTGCTGCGGCAACCAAAAGATCTGTCTGTCGACATAAAAATGCAGGTATTTGCAAGACATCGACGGCCTCTGCCACAGGCGCACACTGTTCCGGTAAATGAACGTCAGTAAGTACCGGGCAACCAAAATCGTTACGCAACTCCGCAAGAATGGGGAGCGCTTCCCCCATGCCTATGCCTCGTGGAGAACTAAGGGCAGATCGATTGGCCTTATCAAACGATGTTTTATAAATTAACCCTATGCCAAGTGTATCAGTAATTTCTACGAGCGCTTGGCACATTTCCCGGGCATGGGAACGGTTTTCTAATGCGCACGGGCCGGCGATTAATGTCAGTGGCAAGTCGTTCCCTACGACTACCTTACCAATTGATATTTGTTTGGTTGCAGCCACACTTTACCTAAACTAAACGAGATTGCGCGACCGCAGCCCCAATGAATGAAGAAAATAAAGGGTGAGGTGCAAATGGTTTTGATTTTAGTTCAGGATGAAATTGGACACCCACAAACCAAGGATGATCAGTAAGTTCAACTGCCTCCGGTAAAACGCCATCAGGCGACAGAGCAGAAAATAACATCCCTGCCTTCTCCATACGATCACGGTAGGAGATGTTGACTTCATATCGATGCCTATGCCGTTCCGAAATAATTTCACGCCCATAGATTTCGGCCAAACGTGTCCCGGAGAGAACAGTAGCTTCATAGGCGCCAAGACGCATAGTACCCCCTAAATCACTCTCTCTGCTTCTTTTCTCTACGTTCCCGTCATGCACCCACTCGTTCATTAGACCAATTACAGGATCTTCGCATGGGCCGAACTCAGTGGATGATGCCCCAGGTATGCCCGCGATACTACGTGCCGCCTCTATCACAGCGAGTTGCATTCCAAAACATATCCCAAAGTAAGGTACACGATGTTCTCGTGCAAAGGTTACTGCCTCTACTTTACCCGCTGTACCACGTTCTCCAAAACCACCGGGCACCAAGATACCGTGCACATCCTCTAATTGTTGAATACCATCCGCTTCTTCAAACTCCTCCGAGTCGATCCAATGAATTTCAACTCGGACGTTATTTGATAGGCCTCCATGGACTAGTGCTTCAGATAGGGAAATATATGCATCGCGCAATCCAGTATATTTTCCGATTACGGCAATGTGAACTTCTCCCTCAGGACCTTTAATACCGTGCATGATTTTTTCCCACTGACTAATGTCAATGGGGTCCGCGTGGTCAAGCGAAAACTTTTTAAGAACCTGCAGGTCCAGCCCAACTTCATGGTAACTCACTGGTACCTCATAAATCGAATTAACATCAATTGCCGGAATCACATCGTCTTCACCAACACTGCAGAATAACGCTATTTTTTGGCGTTCGGATACAGGTATCTCTCTTGAACAGCGGCACAGTAAAATATCCGGCTGTATTCCAATGCTTCTTAATTCCTTAACTGAATGCTGAGTGGGCTTTGTTTTAAGTTCACCCGCCGAAGCAATATACGGCACCAAAGTGAGGTGAAGGAACAGGGTGTGTGATGCACCGAAATCATTTCGTAACTGCCTAATAGCTTCCAAAAATGGTTGGCTCTCAATATCACCAACAGTGCCCCCAATCTCACATAACAAGAAATC
>CAJWOI010000051.1 GCA_913044255.1 uncultured Alphaproteobacteria bacterium | reverse complement strand
CCAGGAGTACTCGCCTGGGGCCCGGGCAAGGGTGACGCTGTCCGAAAGGGAGATTATTATCGGCTATCGGGAAGCTGGTCCTTCGTAAGTGGTGGACGTCATGCGACTTGGCTCGGGGGGAACGCCACATTGCGCGAAGAAAATGGGAACCCTTATCGTGACGCACACGGGAAAATTCTCAGCCAGACATTACTTTTCCCATCGTCGCAAGCAACGATGACGAAAACTTGGGACGTCATAGGGTTGCTTGGAACTGGTAGTGATACCTTCTCTGTTGAAGATATTAGCGTACCCATAACACACATGCTTTCCCGGGACGATGCTTCGGCCCGCCGCTACCAGGCCCCCTTGTATTTGTTTCCTGCAACAAGTCTCTATGCTTCGGGCTTTGCTGGCACAGCATTAGGAATCGCCAGGACGATGCTGGATTCTTTCAAGAGCCTCGTATTGGAAAAAACACCTAGACTCGAACGGCAACAGCTACACGAAAACGCCATCATCCAAACCGAGATTGGTCAGTCCGAAGCGCGCCTGAATGCCGCACGAACATTTTTACTAAGTGAGCTCGAAGACATTTGGTCCACCGTAACGACCAACCAAAGCCTTACGATAGAACAGCGCATGCGAATTCGTCTTGCTTCAACGCACGCCATACACGAGTCCAAAACGGTCGCCAACGCAGCGTATGAGGCGGTGGGCGCGTCCGCAATCTTTGTTGGAAGCCCGTTTCAGCGCCGATTTCGAGATATCCACACGGTAGCACAGC
This sequence comes from uncultured Alphaproteobacteria bacterium, assembly GCA_913044255.1. Lineage (GTDB taxonomy): Bacteria > Pseudomonadota > Alphaproteobacteria > UBA7887 > UBA7887. The sequence continues at coordinate 10,860 of CAJWOI010000051.1, read as the reverse complement.
AAATACAGGGTCGTAAGTCGCACTTTCAAACCGTTGGCTCATTCTTACTTGGTCATCCGCCTGACCTCGCAATGGTGTAAAAGATCTCCAGACAATAAATTCTGGTAAACAACAGCCAAGAGAAGTGCCAGAATTCGACTAAAAATGGTGCGACTGCAACACCACCTTGCTCACGCCGAACTCTCAATTAGGACTAGACAGCATCAACGTTAGGTGCAATGCCTCGCTGAAAGAAAATTATATTCGAGGTTGTAACCGACCTCACTGTATAGACGGGAGAATTAAGTGGCTGGTATTTTGGAAGGAATCCGAGTGCTCGATTTCGGACGCTATATAGCAGGGCCGTATTGCGCCACCGTACTTGCCGATCTAGGCGCCGAGGTGATTCGAATCGAAAAAGTGGACGGCAGCGAAGATCGTTTTAACGCTCCAATCTCAGAAAACGGAGATTGTGGTGCAACGTTTGCGCAGATGGGCCGAAACAAGCGCGGCCTCACGCTGAACCCGCGCACTCCGGAAGGACGCAAAATTGTTGGAGAACTGGTTAAAACTGCAGACGTGGTGGTTGCTAATTTACCTCCCCAAACACTCGAATCAATGGCATTGGATTATGAATCATTGAAAGCTATCAAAACCGACATCATCCTTACAACAAACTCGGCATTTGGTTCGGGAGGTCCCTACAGCGATCGGGTTGGGTTTGACGGGATTGGGCAAGCTATGTCTGGCGCCATGTATCTTTCCGGATTTCCAGATCAGCCACAAAAAATTTATCCCCCGTACGTAGATTTCGGGACTGCACTTTATTCCGCGCTGGGCACCATGGCAGCCCTCATGGAACGCGATCGGACGGGGAAAGGATGCAAAGTAGAGACCTCTCTCCTTCGTACAGCGTTATCGTTCAACAACCCGGCGCTTATCGAACAGGCTACTACCCAGCTAAACCGGGTTGGCACCGGCAACAGGGGTCAAACGGGCGCACCAGTAGATGCGTTCAAGACTGAAGACGGTTGGATTATGATTCAAGTCATCGGCCAACCCTTGTTCGACCGTTGGGCGGGACTCATGGGGGAGGAACACTGGGTTACCGACGAACGTTTCGCTAGCGACGAATCTCGCGGTGAGAATCGTGATGAGATATGTGAACGTACCCAAGTTTGGTGTTCAGGTCGGACAACGGATGAATGTTTAGAATTACTCTCGCAAGCGCGCATTCCCTGCGGTCCGATTCTGTCTCCTCAAGCCGCCATTGACGATCAGCACGTGCAAGCAATGGAGTTCCTCAAACCTCTGGACTATCCAGGCCTAACACGACCGGCTCCAGTAGCACCGCTACCGATTAAAATTACGACGGCCACCAGCACATATCCTTTAGATACGGCCAGTGACAACGCTGTGCCATTTAAACGCGCCCCCACCATGGGCGAACATACAGATAGTATTTTGGAAGAACTCGGTTACCTACCAGATGACATTAAGAATTTGAGAGAGAAACGCGTCGTCTAACAACTAGGCTTCCACAAATATCGAAATACTATCGATCACAGCGCCTGGACAAAGAGATTCCTAAGTGAATCTTTGTTTAACTGCCACTCCAAAGTCTTTGGGATGCAATCGCGGCCCCCTCAACCAATGCGGAAAGCTTAGCCCACACGACATCCTCAGCTACGAAAGCATCGCCCGCCAAGGTGGAAAATCCACAATCCGTAGAGGCTATTATCCGCTCCCGGTCACCAACCGCCCCAACCGCACGCTCAAGACGCTCTGCAATTAACAATGGATGCTCAACGTAATTGGTTACTGTTTCGATGACACCAGGCAATAAAACCATGTGATCCGGCAATGGGTAGTCTCGAAACGTTTCTATTTCATGTGCGTGACGAGGATTAGCAAACGGCAAGGAGATCGCACCGACCCTTGCTTTGTATAGCAATGGCAAAATATCAGGGCACGGGACATCATGGATATGCGGACTATTTCTATTCCCCCAGCAAGCGTGCAAACGGATTTTATCGGGTGGAATGTCTTCAAGTGCAAAATTGAGTGCCTCTATGTGCATTTCTACAAAAGTCTGAAATTCTGTAAGGCTAGAATTTTGGAAAAATCCAGCGCGTTCCATAGCCAAATCAGGGGCATCAATTTGTAAAATTAACCCAGAATCAACGATGCAGCGGTATTCCTTCTTCAACGCACGTGCGATCGCCCATAAGTACGCTTCGTGAGTGTCGTAATACTGATTAATCATAGTTGTAACCACAATTCCAGGAGATGCCGCTGTCATAAACGTTTCTGCAAATGATCCAGAACATGGCTCCATAGCCCGTAGAAATATTTTGCATTCCTCCCGAACGGGAGAAAGATCTTCGTACAAAATTTCGGAAACTGCCTGCGGCGCGTTGTAGACTCGTGCCCTACGTAATCCTGATCGCTCCATCCAATCTAGCCATTTAGGGAAATGCGTAGCATCAAGCGGCAAAGGCCTGTGTGACTCTCCTGCAAAACCTCGCATGCGACGCGGCACGTATGTGGAAAAACTAACCCTCGGCATTTCTCCGTCGCACGGAATATCGATGCCACAATCTGCCTGAGAACGGACCGCCGATTCGACTGCACGGGATACCGCGTTTGACAATTCCGCTCGCTCTACACTCTTACCAATTTCATCAGCTAACAGTAAGCTAGCGAGTGGTTCACCGCGCGGAAGACTGCCAACATGGGTGGTCAGAATTCTATCATCGCTCCATTTCATTTAGAACCTCTCCGGGACTTTCGGGTGATATTATCTTCTGTAGCAGACTTATGGAGGCACGTACCAACACAGAGGGGGAAATTCTTTGAAAGACGCAGACCCACAATTTACCCGACTGAAGGAAATACTTCACCAAGCCCGGAGAACCACTATTTTTACCGGGGCCGGGATAAGCACTGAGTCTGGAATACCAGATTTCCGTAGCCCTGGGGGGGTCTGGACAAAATATAAACCGATAGAATTCCAGGATTTCCTTGCATCCGAAGACATGAGACGAGAATCATGGCGTCGCAAATTTAAAACGGACGAAGTGGTACGCGCCGCCAAACCTAATATCGGGCACATGGCTATCGCAGAACTCAGCGAAAAAGGCCTCATCTCTTCAGTAATCACACAAAACATTGACGGCCTTCACCAACTATCGGGATTATCAGACATCCGAATCATCGAACTGCACGGAAATGCAACTTATGCGGCATGCCTGAGTTGTCGAAAACGTTTTGCGCTGGAACACGTTCGCAAGGTTTTCGAAATCGACCAACAATTATTGGTGTGTGACGCGTGCGGGGGGATCATAAAAACGGCAACTATTTCTTTTGGCCAACCTATGCCCAAAGCAGAAATGCTGCGCGCAGAAAAAGAAACTCTTGCCTGCGACCTTTTCTTAGCTGTGGGGTCATCTTTAGTGGTTTATCCGGCCGCAGGATTCGCCGTAATGGCCAAACACAACCGCGCAAAGCTTGTGATCATTAATCGTGAGCCCACGGATCTCGATGGCATCGCTGACCTAGTACTTAACAGAGAAATCGGATGTACACTCGGTAAGCTCGTAGACATGTAAATGAAGCAACACCGCCGACCACCATGACTCTCAGTTCACAAATCAACCGAAAGCAATTCCGATAGGGCATTCGCGTCTCGCATTTGGTGCGGAATAGGACAAAGTCTTCCTCATATTTGACTCGATGACCCACTCAACTTCTTGATCACGCGCGGCGCGTTTACCTCTGGTACACGTTGTTGGGAACCGGACCCCATGTCTTTAATTGTTACTTCACCGGCCGCTTTTTCATCGGGTCCCTGTACGATCACCACCTGGCAACCACGTTCATTGGCGACCTTAAGTTGCCGACTCAATTTCCCGCCTGCCAAATCAATTTCAGCGCTCACGCCTGAGGCCCGCAATACAGAGGCGAGGCGCAATGCACGACTCTGACTACCATCATCCCATACGGTAACGTAACAAAATGCACTCGTTTGCGTTTCGAAGTCTAGTTGATCCTGCAATAACATGATAATTCGCTCTATCCCAAGTGACCCACCACATACCGGGACATTCTCCTTCATGAATAATGATGAAAGATTGTCATATCTTCCGCCACCGGCAATAGAGCCTGCACCGCCGTTCGCAATAAACTCAAAAATGGGCCCAGTGTAGTAATCCAAGCCACGCGCAAGAATCGGGTCGACCTTAACAGTCCCAGTCTTTAACAAGGATGCTACATGAGAAGCAATAATATCTGTCGCCTGCAAGCCGGTCCGTCCTTCACTGTTCGACTCAATTCGGGTACGTACGTTAGCTTCCCAATCATCCGACTTGAGATCGTTGACGAGCCAATCAGTCGACTGGTGCGGTAGATCGCACGTGTTCAACTCCGCAGCCACTCCATCAACGCCAATTTTATCGAATTTGTCGAGCGCAATAAGCACAGACTGGTGCTTGTCTGGAGGTACACCATAGGCTGACATTAAGCCTTGAAGCGCCTGCCGCGAGTTGAGACGAATAGTGAATCCGTTAAGTCCGAGTTCCTCCAAAACATTGCCGAGCGTCAACAATACATCAACATCTGCCAACGAAGACGAGCTTCCAATAACGTCCACATCACATTGATAAAACTCACGGAATCGGCCCCGACCCGGTCTATCAGCGCGCCATACGGGGCCGATCTGATACCGTCTGACTACACGCGGCAAATCATTCCTATGATGTGCGTAAAGGCGCATGGTAGGAACGGTGAGATCGTAGCGCAAAGCGAGATCAGATTCGCCTGTTGCTGCCTTTTCTCCACGTTTTAAAATTTTAAAAATTAACTTCTCTCCCTCCTCACCATATTTTCCAGATAGTGTTTCCAAACGTTCAAACGCGGGTGTTTCAAAGGGCGCGTACCCGTGAGAAGCGAACACTGACTTGACCGTTGTAAAAATGCGTTCTCGGAACAAGGCTTCCCGAGGCAGAAAGTCTCGGCTCCCAGATGGCGGCAAGAGGGTTGGTTTAGTCAAAACAAAAGCCCATGTTGATGGTCCGTATAGGCTGAGACGATGGACCGTACACGCGATGCTCCATCGTGCAAACAGGTAAACTTCGCACTATAGGTTGGAGAGTGCGAGGAGAATTGAACTTCCATCCTAAGCTTGGGAAGCTTCAGTTCTGCCATTGAACTTTCATCGTATAGCCCATAATTACCAACGATTTTAAACATTATTTAGGTCTTGCTGACACCAAAGTAACTCCATCCTCTCCCATAAATTCCGAATGTTTAATTCCAGCTCCTAATTGAAATTCATCACCTGGAGATAAATTATACTCCTTATCAGCCACTACTATTTTGATGCTTCCAGAAACAATGACTATATCTGCATCAAACGAGTGCTCGTGTGTATCTACGACATGTCCTTTTGGAAACTTAACAGTCACGAAGTTTGTGTGACCACGTTTTGATAAAATTACTTTTGCTTCTTGTTCAGTAATATTTTTCAATTCTGCTCCTTCCCGATACAGCCTTCAACGGCTCTTCATAATTATCTATTTCAGTGGGTCTTCGGTAGACCTTATAGGTACTGGGGCATAGAGCAGCAATAGGAACAGGTAACGAAGCATATCTCTGGGCTTACCTACTTTAGAGACCTACGACCGCCATGCCTTCATAGATTTCTATGTCAGTGAGATTGAATAGCTCAATGATGTTTTTTCGGAGGGCTTGGATCTCATCGGGGTTAGCATCTGCAGTTGTTTTATCGGGATAAGTGGCCGTTCCCACAAACTTGTTGCTGTCCGTCTGAATCATTTCTAAAGAAGTGGCACCACGTGCAGTCAATGCCGGAACGACAGTCTCTTTAAAAAGGTTTATTTCAGCAGCCAGATCCCGATCACTTTTAAACGTCCCGATATACACACGTCTATAACTCATTGGAGTCTCCTGTTGGTTATGTCACTGATGTCATTACTTAGGTGATAAAATCCCGTAGTTGGTTGTATGCCACGTACGGGTGACACGAGCACTAGCAAGCCCACCAAGCAATGCAGTCATGAATACAGGTTACGGAGAATATCCATGGCCCTATACGGTCAGCTTAGTTTAACATCCGTGAGAAATTTTACCATTGAAGCGCTTGATTGCGTCTGGCGGACCTCCCAGGCTGTTGAAACGGCATTTTTAAGAGCACTTTTTGCATTGGCAAGAATGCAGATAAGCCCGAGAATTTAGGTTAATCTGCGTGAGTCCTAATTATCTATATTCAAACCCGATAGGTTTTTCTTGGGAAATGGTCTGCCGAATGATTAGTATGAGGACTTATTGGACACGGAAGTTGGTGGCAAGATGAAGGTTATTTTTGTTCAAGTTAAATGTGCAACAGGGCAAGCATATGATGTTGCAAACGATATTGTTGACAACATTGAGCAAACGAGTGAGGTTTTTTCGACATCAGGGCAATACGATTTGATCGCTAAGTTTTATCTCAAACCAGAGCAAGATGTGGGTCATTTCGTGCAAGACAGAGTGCACGGACTATCAGGAATTCGAGATACCTTCACGACGATTACGTTTAAGGCCTTTTGAATATAACCTTGCCGAGTCCACTCTCCGGACAATTTGAGCCCAATAAGACTGGAAAGATTAGATAACCAACACCACCTCTAATGGGATATTTAGAGATCGGAAGACTTGGATATATACCTAACCTATTGAGCTAGTGCTTATTTTTCGTCGTGCAATCCGGTAAATTTCGCACTATAGGTTGGAGCGGGCGAGGAGAATCGAACTCCCGTCGTAAGCTTGGGAAGCTTCTGCTCTGCCATTGAGCTACGCCCGCGCTCCGTTATTTTCCGGCAGCTTGGCCACAGGCGCAAGTACCTAGCTGTTCACTTCCCGCTTGGACTCAACGAATTAATGGGTGCAGGTTCCAGATTGACAAAATCATGTAAATATCTACGTTCAAAATTAGCAAGCGGCCAGAGGTCGCCAATAGCGGCATTTTGTTCCTGCCTTCTGATTTGAACCAATGGCGTTAGAGTTTTGAATATGGCCTCGGCCAAAATTAATATTCCTCCCCGAATTCAGCCAGAAAAATTCCAAGACCCTGAGTTGACCAGTACTGGTGCACGCCGGGCGAGCGTTGAACTCGTCGCCTTGCAAACACTTTGGTTCAATACCGGGACCTTATGCAACTTAGCCTGCGCCAATTGCTACATCGATTCAAGCCCTACAAACGATAGTCTCGTTTACCTACAGCTCAATGAAGTTCGGACTTTTCTAGATGAGATATCTACGGCAAAACATTTGACGACTGAGATTGGTTTTACTGGCGGTGAGCCATTCATAAATCCCGACTTAATGGATATGCTCATGCTATGCCTGAGACGTGGTTTCGCGGTTTTGGTCCTGACAAACGCCACGAAGCCGATGATGAAATGCCGTGACCAGTTATCTGCCATTCAAGCACTCTTCCCCAGAGCCCTAAGGGTCCGTGTATCACTGGATCATTTCAGCCAAGAGCAACATCAAATTGAACGGGGGGCACATTCTTGGGAGCCCGCCATAAAAGGTCTACGCTGGCTTTGCACCAACGGGTTTCAAGTTGATATTGCTGGTCGTATGCGGTGGTCCGAGACCGAATCGGCGATGCGCGCGGGATATAAATCCCTTTTCCGAAAGTATGGCCTCAATATCGACGCCAATAACCACACTAGGCTCGTATTGTTCCCGGAAATGGACAGCTCGCGCGAGGTGCCGGAAATTACTGAAAGCTGCTGGGGAAAACTCGGCATCAGCCCCACACAAACGATGTGCGCCACCTCACGAATGGTCATCAAACGTAGAGGGGGGGGCATTCCCAAAGTAGTTCCTTGTACCTTGCTCGCCGGTGACCCTAAATTTGAACTAGGGGACAGTTTAATGGAAGCAAAACAAAGAGTAACACTTAATCACCCGCATTGCTCCCGTTTCTGCGTGCTTGGCGGCGCTTCCTGCTCAACTCACCAAAGGATTCAATGATGAAATTTTGATTTTTGCCGTTATGTTACTGGACAACTGCGCCGCTTTGGTTCAATTTTTGTCCGTGGCCCCTCAATGGGTTTGGCATTTTAGCGCCAAGAAAGATATTCTTATGTACGAAGAGACCACCCGGTCGATTCGAATTACCGTAAAGCCGTTTTACCTTGATGATCAATCTTCGCCTGAAGACGAACATTACGTTTTCGCCTATCAAGTGAAAATTGAAAACCAGGGTGGCGAGACGGTACAATTGCGCAATCGATACTGGCAAATTACTGATGGCTATGGTCGCCAGCAAGAAGTGAGGGGCGAGGGGGTTGTTGGAGAGCAACCAGTAATTAACCCTGGTGATTCATTTGAATATACCAGCGGAACGCCGTTGGGTACGCCGTCCGGTATTATGGCGGGAAGTTACGAGATGATTACCTCAGATGGGGAAAGTTTTGATGCCGTGGTGCCTGCCTTTTCGCTTGACAGCCCGTACGCCCGTAAACAGTTGAACTGAAACTCTCCAGCGGACCCCTGGCATCTTGGGATAAACTGTGGCCTGTGGAAATTGAACGCAACATGACCAAACCCGAAACCGATACTGAACTAACACCCAAAGAGCCCCTACAGGGCGAGGCTCATGGTGGCACGGCCACTCGCGAACAAGCAGAAGCGGCTGTTCGAACGCTAATGGAATGGATAGGAGAGAATCCGAACCGTGAGGGTCTACTCGGCACGCCGGGTCGGGTCGCACGCGCATATCAAGAACTTTTCTCAGGTTATAACGAAGACCCCAAAGAAATTCTGCGACGAACTTTTGAAGAGGTCGAGGGATATGATGAGATGGTGGTGCTTCGAGATATCCGCTTTGAGTCCCACTGCGAACACCACATCCTTCCGATCATCGGTCGCGCTCATGTGGCGTACCTACCTAGTCACCGCGTAATCGGAATAAGTAAACTCGCCCGAATCGTGGATATATACGCCAGGCGATTACAAATCCAAGAAAAATTGACCGTGCAGATAGCTGATACAATCGATGAAGTATTGCGGCCCAAAGGTGTTGCCGTAGTGGTACAAGCATCACACGAATGCATGACCACGCGCGGTGTCCACAAATCGGGCGTCAGCATGGTGACCAGCCGCATGACGGGTGACTTTAGATCAGACGCAAGCACACGCCGTGAATTCCTGAATATTATTGGTAATCCAGCAACACGAGATATGTAATGCGCAAGGCTTATTCATTTTGCGATTCATTACGTCACATTTGATACGTGCGCAGGCGGCAGTACTGCGCTGAAATTTGTGATTGATCTCCGGTCCTCATTATTTGTTATAGGTCTCCTGTTGATTGTTCTTGCGCTGTCAATGATTTTGCCAGCCATTGCAGACGCAACATCGCATGGAGACGTTTGGCCCATCTTCATTGCATCCTCTGCAACAACCCTATTTATAGGAATAAGCCTCGCATTGGCCTTTCGGAAAACTGATTTCCAACTCAGCCTCCGAGAAACCTTCGTTCTGACTACAATGAGTTGGCTGGCTATCGCCTTGTTCGCTAGTTTACCGCTTTGGTTTTCGTCGCCCCAACTCAGCATAACGGATGCATTTTTTGAGGCGATGTCTGGTTTAACCACTACCGGCTCGACAGTAATGTTCAACTTGGATCAGGCACCACGAGGAATATTGCTGTGGCGTGCGATTTTACAATGGTTGGGAGGTATCGGAATCATTGTAATGGCGGTGGCAGTTCTGCCTGTCCTGAGGGTTGGCGGCATGCAGTTATTCCGAACCGAGTCCTCAGACCACTCCCAGAAGCTTTTGCCGCGGGCAGCCCCGATCGCTGGCTGGATTACTTTAACTTACGTAGCCCTAACTCTAACCTGTGCCATCGCTTTATGGTTTGCCGGGATGAGCAAATTCGATGCTGTTTGTCATGCCATGACTACAATTTCTACTGGCGGCTTTTCCACTTCGGATGAATCAATCGGCCATTTTAACGGGGCAGCTATCGATTGGATCGTAATTGTTGGCATGTTGGTTGGTGGGATGCCGTTCATGCTTTATCTAAGGGCCGTACGGGGCGACGTGGCGGCGTTGCTACAAGATAGTCAGGTTCAGTGGTTCATCGGTGTCTGCGTCTCCTGCGCCCTGATAATGACTGCATGGCTGTGTTACCACTTGGAGGCCTCTCCCATAATCGCCGTTCGCTATGCCGCCTTTAATACGGTCTCAGTTATCACTGGAACCGGATACAGCACGGCGCCCTACGACCAGTGGGGCTCCTTCGCAGTGACTATCCTTTTTTTTCTAATGTTTGTAGGTGGCTGCACTGGAAGTACCACCGGTGGCATCAAAGTGTTCCGATATCAGGTACTATTAAACAGTGCCCGTGTCGAGCTAACCCACTTAGTCCGCCCGCACGCCGTTATGGCGCCACGGTTCAACGGCAAACCAATTCCACACGGAATAGCTAGCGCAGTGCGCGGTTTTTTCTTTGTGTTCCTTGCAGGGTTCGTGATCACCGCCGTAGCACTTGGATTGCATGGATATGATTTCATCACAAGCACAAGTGGAGCTGCCGCAGCAATCGCGAACGTGGGGCCAGGGCTCGGCCCCTTAATTGGGCCCTCGACTAATTTCGCCGAACTTGAAGACTCAGCAAAATGGCTGCTGTCCGCAGCGATGCTGCTTGGCCGCCTAGAGTTATTTACCGTACTAGTCCTATTTATTCCCAGTTTTTGGCGAGAATAATGTGAGTTTTGAACCGACATCTTCTGTACTGTGCCGAGCAAAAGAAAACTCCCTCAGGTCATGCAACAAGAGTTTCTCATGCAGATCAAATTG
>CAJWOI010000050.1 GCA_913044255.1 uncultured Alphaproteobacteria bacterium | reverse complement strand
TGAGTTGATCTGCAAAATTACACGTGCGAGCGGCGTTACAGATGAGGTCCCACTGTTATGCCGGATCGACACCGCCAACGAGGTTGATTACTTTGTTCACGGCGGCATTCTTCACTACGTGCTTCGCCAACTTTCAGAGGCCGTATAATTAAGTGCACTCTGAAAAGTAAATTGCGCCACCCATTTTTGCTCGTTCGGCGAATCTAACCATTGGCCAAGCTCTTGGCCATCATCTTAGTCATTCGCTTGGAAAAAGCCGATGGATCCGTCACCGCATCTCCTTCTATTATTCTAGCCTGGTCCAGCAACAGCTCCGCGGTTTCCACGAGCGTTGGGTCAGAGGGTTTTTCCTTGGCGCGAGCGGCTAGAGATTTTATCAACTCATTGTCCGGATTAATTTCAAGCACCCGTTTTGACATTTCATCAAGTCTGTTCTGCTGCTTAAGAAGGCGCTCCAGGTGAATGTCAAGCGCGCCTTCATCCGCCACCAGACAAACCGGGCTGTCAGTCAAACGGGTAGAGACCCGGACGTCGCCCACCTCCTCGCCTAAAGCTAACTTAAACGCACCAATTAAACTTGCAATCTCACCACTTGTCCCTGCCTTTCTCTTCTCTCTTTTCTCTTTTGCATCATCGGAGTCAATATCCAAGTTCGATAAATCGATGTCGCCTCTGGTAACGGAACGTAAACGTTTTTCCTTATATTCTTGGACAACACCTGTCCAAAACTCGTCGACCGGATCATCGAATAGTAAAACCTCAACACCTCGGGCTAACAAGCCCTCGATTTGTGGGCTGTTCCGCAAGCCGTCGATGTTATCACCGGATATGTAGTAGATCTCGTCCTGGCCATCCTTCATTCGTTCAACATAACCTGACAAACGCACCAGTTGGTCTCCGTTGGTTGAGTGGCAATGCAATAGCTCCACGAGCCGTTCGCGATAATCGCTGTCTTCGTAAATACCCTCCTTAAGAACCGGCCCAAAATTTTCCCAAAAGGCAGCAAAATCCTCCGGAGATTTGTCGGCCTTCTTCTCAAGCTCTCCTAGAACCCTCTTGATGAGGGCGGTACGGATTTTGGTTACCACCGGATTGTGCTGCAACATTTCTCGACTGATATTGAGTGGCAAGTCTTCTGAATCGACTAGTCCTCTCACAAAACGCATCCATGCTGGCATCAATTCCTGGCAATCATCAGTAATGAATACTCGCTTAACGTAAAGCTTGACGCCGTGTTTACGAGCAGGGTCGAATAAATCGTGCGGCTTCGCCGTAGGGATAAATAGTAAATTTGTATATTCAAGACGACCCTCAGCCTTGTTGTGAAGTATCGACCACGGCTCATCAAAGCTATGAGCGACATGGTGATAGAACTCTTTGTATTGATCATCGGATACATTTTTTTTCGCTCGGGTCCAAAGCGCGGCGGCGCTATTTATGGTTTCCACGCCTTCAGAACCTGTACCGTCTAGCTGAATAGGAAGGGCAATGTGATCAGAATAGGTTGTGACAATATGACGTAAACGCGTTGGATCTAAAAACTCACTTTCCCCTTTTCTTAAATGAAGCTCAATCCAGGTACCGCGACCTTCACGCTGAACCGGGGTAACAGTAAACTCCCCAGATCCTTCCGATTTCCACTGCCACGCTGTTTCCTCACCGGCCTTTGAACTGGTAACAGTCACCTTGTCAGCAACCATGAAAGCTGAGTAAAAACCCACACCGAACTGGCCAATTAATGTCACGTCTTTTGCGGAGTCACCGGTGAGTTCATCAACAAATGCTGCCGTTCCGGAACGTGCTATTGTGCCGAGGTTTTCCACCAAATCGTCATGCCCCATGCCGATTCCATTGTCAGCGACAGTGATAGTACGAGCTTTCTTATTTATCGAAATTTTTATAGAAAGCTCCGGATCTTCCTTGATAAGTGCGGGCTCTGTGATTGCAGCGTAGCGGAGCCGATCACATGCATCCGAACCATTGGAGATCAACTCTCTCAGAAAAATTTCCTTGTTGCTGTATAGGGAGTTAACGACAAGATCGAGAATTTTGCCGACCTCAGCCTGAAAAGGCTTCGTCTCAACACCATCGTTCACTGTATTATTGGAATTAGCTTCTCTGTTCATCACGTCGCCCCTAAGTAACTTTCCATGCTGCCGAGGCCTGACCATCGGCACAATTACGATCTGCCAGGATATGTGGTATTTGGCCTGTCGGTTCAAGTGGTAGCTGATTGACCGAATCGCTTGCCTTAAGGCTGCCGAAACGCCATCTTCGAGCGGCATGGAAAAAATGCAAGCATCTCATCGTATTGCGGCAGTCCTCGGCCCCACGAATACTGGTAAAACCTATTTAGCCGTCGAGCGAATGCTTGGTCATGCATCTGGGGTTATCGGGTGCCCGCTGAGGCTCCTCGCGCGCGAAATTTATGAAAAAATAGTGTCGGCACGCGGGGCCGGGGCCGTAGCATTGGTAACTGGTGAAGAGAAGATTGTGCCTCGCCGGCCGCATTACTACGTCTGTACAACAGAAGCAATGCCCCGTGACCTTTCGGTTGAATTTGCAGCCATAGATGAAATTCAGTTAGCGGCTGATCCCGAACGTGGCCATGTGTTCACTGATAGAATTCTACACACACGCGGTCTCTCCGAGACCATGTTTGTCGGCGCCGCCACCATGAAGCCCCTCTTAAAATTTTTGGTTCCTGGCATTGAATTTGTTTCTCGCCCACGCTTTTCAAATTTAAATTACGCCGGGGAACGAAAAATCACTCGCCTGCAGTCAAGAAGTGCCGTGGTCGCCTTCGCCGCATCCGATGTCTATATGCTCGCGGAATCAATACGCCGCTTACGTGGCGGGACTGCCGTGGTCCTGGGCGCCTTGAGCCCACGCACAAGAAACGCACAAGTCGGTATGTTTCAAGCTGGGGAAGTCGATTATCTGGTCGCCACAGACGCGATCGGGATGGGTTTGAATTTGGATGTAAATCACGTGGCGTTTGCCGAACTGAGAAAATTTGATGGCAGGAAACCTAGAAGCTTGACAGCTCCGGAAATAGCACAAATTGCAGGAAGAGCGGGACGTCACATGCGTGATGGAACTTTCGGCACTACGGCCGACGTCGGCTCACTACATCCAGACATTGTTGCCGCAGTGGAACAACATACGTTTCCGACTCTCACCAAAATTTATTGGCGCAATATACAACTTGATTTCAAATCGATAGAAAATCTCCTCCGCTCACTAGAACTCGAACCACCCTCACCCCAGTTAATTAGGCCTCGTGATGCAGAGGATGTAACTTCGTTGCGCGCACTAATAGAGAATCCAGATATTCTTGCACGTGCCAATGGCCACCAAGCCATATCTCTCCTTTGGGAGGTATGTTCCATTCCTGATTTCCGAAAAATGTTTGCCGACGAACATATCAAATTGCTTACCACGATGTACCTCCATTTGTCCGGGCCTAACTCCTGCCTCCCAAGTGATTGGGTTCATAAGATGGCCAGCCATCTTGACCAAACTGAAGGAGACATCGATACCCTAGCAGCGCGCATTGCTCATATTAGAACCTGGAATTATGTCGGCCATCGTCAGGACTGGGTTGAAAATCCACTTGAACTTCAGGAAAGAACGCGTGCTATTGAAGACAATTTATCTGATGCCCTTCACGAACGTCTTACCCAGCGCTTTGTAGATCGCCGTGCTGCCGTACTAGTCAAAGGATTCAAGCAACAAAACGATACCCCCATACGTATACAATCAGGCGGCGAATTAATTATTGGAGATGAGTTACTGGGCCGACTGCAAGGCTTGAACTTTATTCCGAGCGATACAGGGGAATGCCCGACCGGAGCAATTAGAAGAGCTATCCGTCACATCCTTGCGCCCCACATCCAGGTTCAAGCAAGAGCTTTAGAAGCAGGTCGTGACGAAGACTTCGAACTAGCCTCAAGCTCAACCATCATCTGGGACGGAGCTCCAGTCGGACACCTTTTGCGTGGCCCATCATCTTTGGAACCTAGGGTAACACCGATCACTGGAGAAATGGTAGACGGCCATATGCGCAGTTTGGTTCGCCGTCGTCTCGAAAAGTGGATTACAAGCCACATTAGGGAACACTTCGCGCCACTCCTGAATGCTCGCGATGCTCAAGTTACTGGATCAGTGCGTGGTATCGCTTTCCAATTGCTGGAAGGCTTCGGAAATACAGAGCGACGACATTCGGACACACTCATTAACATTCTATCGGAAACGGACCGAAAATCTCTAGCTCGTCTCGGTATACGCCTTGGGAAAATCAATTTGTTCATGCCAGCAATGTTAAAAACGAAGGCGATTGCGCTACGAGACCAACTATGGCGGGTTCATCACAATGCCATCCAGGTCTCACCACCACCATCAGGTCGAGTATCGCTTCAGATTGCGACTGAGTTACCTGCTTCATACTATTCTGCGATCGGCTATCAACCCGCTGGCTCCTTGGCTGTACGCGTGGATATACTTGAAAGGCTAGCTGCCGCATTGCGCCGGCGTGCGCGCCAGGGGCCATTCTCGCCAAGCGGGGAACTGCGCTCACTATGTGGTGCCCAACCCGACGATTTTACGGGGATTCTAAGATCATTGGGCTATCAGTTGGCAACGGTGAACAATGAAATGCAGAACCAAAAGCGCTCCGACAAAGTTTCTCTTTATATTCATGCCCCAAAACAGAGCAAACACAGAAAAGGCAGGCCCAAAGAAAAAACTAACGCCCGTCTCTCATTTTTAGACCCCGGTGCTTCACCGTTTGAAGCACTTCGATCTCTCGATCTGAGAAATAAATGATTGATTTTGCTGGCCAATTGGAAAACAGCCAATCACTTCGCCTCGATAAGTGGTTGTGGTACGCGCGGTTTTTAAAATCGCGAACTATGGCAAGTCAATTGTGCACGGACGGAAGGGTCCGAATAAATCGTCATAGAATCAGCAAGGCTCACTCACCGGTGCGGGTTGGAGACATTCTCACATTCCCGCACGCTGAAAGAATCCGAGTTATACGGGTCCTAACTCTAGGCGTACGGCGAGGACCAGCGAAAGAAGCGATAACTCTTTACGAAGACCTTGCGCCGCTCGCACAGCAAAAATCATCCGAACCAATAAAAAGTATTTCCGGCGCACGGACACCGGGCACTGGCCGACCAACCAAGTCAGATCGTCGGGCAGTAGATCGATTAAAGCCGCCATTTCAAATTTGACGAGGCCAAATACGAAACCCGGCTAAGATTTTTCAGCCAGAATTTTTTCCACCCAAGCTGCGCCGCCGAGCAATGTCGCGTCCTCGTTGGCACGCGCAACTAGTTGTATGGAAAGTGGTAAACTACCTGGGCCGCGGCCAATGGGTAAATTTAGGCATGGCAGATGAAGGAGCGTCCAAATTTTGTTAAACAACGGGGTTCCCGTTGTTTCCATTCCCGGGGCCTCGCCAGGCGCCGATGGCGTAATTAAGAAGCTGCAATCTCCGAATAATTTTTCGATTTCAATCCGGGCCAGACGGGCGCACTCACGTGCCGCTTCAATTTTCCCGTCATCCAAGCCAAGACCGTACTCGATGAGTTGCTGAAGAGCCTCACTCAACCCAGAGTAATGGTTTCCGAATTCCGGTGCCAGAGATTCAGCCATATCGGCACACATAATCGTATGCTGTACATCCAACAAATCAGAAAAGCCGTCGGTTGATTCTTTAATAACAACGCTAACGTTTGATCGACCAATGATTTCGCAAACTTTTTCAATTTCTGTTTGTAACGGAGCATCGGCCTGGTCCCAATTGGGGCCCCGAAATAATCCAATGCGTGAGGGTTTGCATGGAACATCGCGCAATACTATGCCGGTGCGCCGTAAACATGTAGCAAGAAGTGCGGCATCCCTCGTGTCCCGAGCAAACATACCCAGGGTATCGAGTTCATTGGATAGGGTTTTTACGCCGATGGTTGAACAATATCCAAAAGTCGGTTTGAACCCAACCACCCCACAAAAAGCGGCGGGACGAATCACCGAACCTGCGGTTTGAGTTCCAAGAGCCAATGGCACCATCTGGTCCGAAACTGCCGCCGCAGAACCACTCGAGGAACCGCCAGGAGTACGGTTTAGGTCATGCGGGTTTCGCGTTAATGATGGCTTGAATGTAGCAAATTCGGTCGTGACCGTTTTCCCCAGTATCACTGCGCCCGAGTCTCGCAGCCGTTTCACACATTCGGCATCTCGCTTGGGCTGGTAACCAGCATAAATGTTGGACCCATAACAAGTAGGCATGTCACCTGTATCGATTAAATCTTTAATTCCAATTGGCACCCCATGTAACAGTCCTTTGGCCGGCGAGGTATCGCAGGTTCGAGCCTGATGGAGCGCGTGCGCAGTGTCCACATGTTGCCACGCATGTATGTCATGCTCATTTTCGCTTATTCTATTTAGGCAATCTCGAACTAAGGCCTCTGAGGTAATCTCTTCGGCTCTAATTCGTCGAGCAGCCTCATGCGCACTAAGCTCATTTAAGCCATTCACGTAGTGCGTCCTTGTGAACTAGAAATTGCTCGCCAGCCGATATCACGACGACAAAATCCTGACGGCCAATCAATCACGTCGATGGCGCGATACACACGCTTCTGCGCCTCGGCGACGTCGCTGCCAAGTGCCGTCACTCCAAGTACCCGACCGCCGGTTGCGACAACTCTATCGTCCTCCAAACGAGTACCCGAATGAAACAAAATCACATCTTCCATATCATCCAGTTGTTCTAGACCTCTTATTTCAGAACCCTTCTCGTAATCCCCCGGATAACCTTTGGCAGCCATAACAACACAGACCGCTGCACTCGGTAACCAACGAAGGGAGAAATGGCCCAACTCCCCATCACGCGTTGCCATTAGTGCCGGCACCAAATCAGACATTAGCCTTGGCAAAAGAACCTGGCATTCAGGGTCGCCAAACCGAACATTAAATTCCAGTACTTTAGGTCCGTCATCGGTGACCATCACGCCAGCATAGAGCACTCCTTTATAGGGACGACCCTCCTCGACCATAGCGCGAGCAACCGGCAACATCACTTCTTCCATAATTTGTCCTTGGAGGCTTTCGGTTATAACGGGCGCAGGAGAATACGCTCCCATTCCGCCAGTATTGGGACCAACATCACCTTCATGCACCGCCTTGTGATCCTGCGCCCCATCTAGCGGAAGCACAGTCTCTCCATTAACTAAAGCAAAAAAACTTGCTTCCTCTCCTATCAAGAGCTCTTCGATCACAATTTCTGCCCCCGCTTGTCCAAATTGGCCTTTCGCAATCGCCGCCACCGCGGCTTCAGCCTCGAGGAGAGTACCAGCCACAGTAACTCCTTTACCGGCTGCCAATCCATTGGCCTTGACTACGATTGGTGCACCACAAGCACGAACATAGTCTAGTGCCGCGGCCGGCTCAGTGAAACGAGCATAGTCTGGACCTGGCACACCATGGCGGTGGCACAAGTCACGAGCAAAGCCCTTAGACGCTTCCAATTGGGCAGCTTTAGCATTGGGTCCAAATGCTGCTATGCCTACAGCCTCTAAATGATCAACCAACCCCGCAGCAAGCGGCGCCTCAGGCCCGACAACGACAAAATCGATATCCGTGCTCTGAGCGAAGGCCACTAGCGCATCAATGTCTAAAGGATCGATAGGAACACACACGGCGTCGCGCGATATACCACCGTTTCCGGGGGCGCAATAGATCGCACTACAAAGCGGTGATGCCGCAATTGCCCAACACAAAGAGTGTTCTCTTCCCCCAGAACCTACGACCAATATTTTCATACCACATCTCACTTGCCGATCCCGCCGTAGGTTCACCATAATACAACTACATCGCAAGTCGATTCGCACGTTAATTTAATAAACGTGATATCTTCCAATAGACGCTCCGGATCGATATCATCCTGAGATCTAAAATAAAAAACTGACGCATGTCCGAGCCTGCCCAGACAAATAGCAATGTGACGGAGTACACTGTTAGCCAAATTTCGACGGCTCTAAAACGGGCTGTGGAAAGTGCTTTCGCGCGAGTTCGTATACGCGGCGAAATTTCGGGTTTGAAACGAGCGGCTTCAGGTCACATTTATCTCACGCTTAAGGATGAAAAATCTGTACTTGATGGCGTTATATGGCGGGGCACAGCCGCTTCTTTAAACTTCGATCCGGAAAACGGTCTTGAGACCATTGCTGAGGGTCGCATAACCACCTACGCGGCACGATCGCGCTATCAAATGGTAATCGACCGGTTGGAGCCAGCTGGAACTGGAGCGCTACTCGCACTGCTCGAGGAACGCAAGAAAAAACTTGGCCAGGAAGGCCTCTTCGATCAGGCACGAAAACTTCCACTCCCTTACCTGCCCTCGACCATTGGCGTCATTACTTCCCCGACAGGGGCAGTATTCCGTGATATTCTTCATCGGCTGCGTGATCGTTTCCCACGACGGGTCCTGTTGTGGCCAGTACTTGTCCAGGGAAAGGGAGCGGCAGAACAAATCGCAGCCGCCATCGACGGTTTCAATATTCTTAAAACAAAAGACGTAACGTACGCCGCAGACTTGCTGATAGTGGCGCGCGGAGGCGGCAGTGTAGAAGACCTTTGGGCTTTCAATGAGGAAATCGTGGTGCGGGCTGCGGCAAACAGCAAAATCCCGCTGATTAGCGCTGTTGGACACGAAACAGATACTACTTTGATTGATTTTGCTGCAGACAAGCGAGCATCGACGCCGACAGCTGCTGCCGAAATCGCCGTTCCAGTGCGGTCAGACCTGCTAGTAACACTAGCTGAATTCGAGCGTCAAATGCTTTCAGCGATAACGCGAAACATCGCAGAAACTCGTAGAATGATAGATATTTTTGCGCGCGGTTTGCCTAGGCCAGACGCGGTCATTGGTGATGCGACCCAGCATTTAGATGATCGGATTGAAACTATCCGACGCGTATTCGGAACTTACTTCGAACGAAATCAGGTTGCGTTGGAGGAAATCAGGTTCAGGCTGGTGCATCCACACGAGCGACTCTCGAGGGCACGCTCTGGACTTTCCTTCATGACAAAACAGTTGGCCAGCGCTGGAAACACGACGCTGAAAGAAAATCACCACAAATGGGGACGCTGGACCGAAGACAACCGAATCGAGAAATTGCTAGATCGGACAATTCAAGACCGACACAAAAATCTGAATAGTCTGTCCATGCTCCTGGAAAGCTATAGTTATCACCGGGTAATTGAGCGAGGATTTGCGGTAATCAGAGATCTTGATCGACGTCCGATCACGCGTTCTGCGCAAGCGCACGACGGAACCAGCGCAACAGTGGAATTTTCGGATGAGGAACGGATAATCGTGATCGGCAAGACGCCCAACAAGACAAACAAAACACCGACAGCAGGTCCTTCTAAGAAAAATAGTGACAGAAAACAGGGTCACCTATTGTGAGGCCATCAACCGCATTGACCATCTTCGTGGCGTTTTGGTGCCCAGATGCATATGGGGGCGAACTCGTTTTTCAGAGTGAGATAGTGCAAGGTGCCCTCATTCTCGCCACTGCCGCGCCGGAAGCAGTTGTGTTGGTTGATGGAAGAACAGTCCAGGTTGACGATACGGGCGGTTTTGTGTTCGGTTTGGGACGCGATCACTCTCCCAACTTAGTTGTCGAGGCGCAGTTCAATGATGGCACATCGGCACAACGAACATTGTTGGTTCGTCAGCGCCACTACCCGGAGCAACACATTGATAATTTGCCAAACAGAATGGTGACTCCTCCAGCAGAAGTTCGTGAGCGAATTATTCGTGAGGCAAAGAACGTGCGAGCTGCACGAAGTCATAGCAGTAATGCAAGCCACATCCGAGGTATCCTAATTTGGCCGACTTCAGGGCCTATAACCGGCATCTACGGGAGCCGACGCGTCCTCAACGGTGAGCCACGCGCACCGCACTACGGGATTGATATCGCTGCACCAATGGGTGCGCCCGTACAAACAATGGCGACGGGGATAGTGCGACTAGCCTCTGAACTTTATTTGTCCGGTAATACAGTTGTGGTTGACCACGGCAACGGCGTTACTTCGAGCTACCTCCATATGCAAAATATTTCCGTAAAAGAAAACGAGATGATAAACCAAGGGGATGTGATAGGCCATGTCGGCGCGACCGGCAGGGCAACAGGGGCACATTTAGACTGGCGTATCAATTGGTTTGAGGTTCGCCTCGACCCTGAACTCGTGGCCGGACCGCAATCCGAGGCAGGCCCTTCGACAAATTAAACGGCCCTTCATGTTTTGTCTGGCCAACGTCGGTGCAACCATAACCACTGTTCAGGTTTCTCGCGAATCCAGCTCTCCAGCAAAGAATTGACTTCCGTCATAACGGCACGTGTATCCGCTGCAAAGTTACCGGTATCCGGAATATCAAGTGGTGGAAATACCGTCATACGAAAATTTGCCCCACTTAGACGCTCCACGCGTACCGGTACCAATGGTATCTTGTATCGGATCGCAATATCAGCAGGAGCGGTGGTAGTCATAGCATTTGTGCCAAAAAAGGGGACAGAGATACCCTCATTATATTTTTGATCCACCATTATCCCCACGTGATCGCCCCGATTTACCGCTTTCAAAAGTGCTCTTGCCCCGCGCAAACTTTTTGGGTAATAGCGAACACCAATTGGATCACGAGCACGCTGAATCAATTTCTCAACGTACGGGTTGTTAGCGGCACGATAGATATTGATCAACGGCAGGTCATGCTGTGTTGCAGCAAGAGAGCCCAACTCCCAATTCCCGATATGCCCAGCAATAAATATCCCTGCAATTTGATCATCACGTAATTCATCCAGGTATTCGGCTCCAATTAGCTGCATACGTCCATCACAGTTATAAAAGTCGAACTCCCCAAGATGGGGGTATTCTGCAAACACCCTTCCAAGGTGATCCCACATTCCTCGCACGATCGCCATAACCTCAGAGTCCGACCAATCGGGAAAAGCTATTTTGAGATTGATAAGGGCTCGACGCGTTATAGAAAGGTGCGGACCAATCTTGGCTCCGAGAAAACCTCCCAATGCCGACGCCTTATCAAGTGAAAGAACACCGAACAATAAAAGCAATGCCCAAAGCACAAGGAACTCTACGACATAACGGAACCTCTGAAGCAAAGGTATCGGGTGTTCGCTCGCTACCACCGGTCACCGACCCAAGGCGCTAAGTAATGAATGGATTGCACTAGTATCATCCCAGGAGACCGTTACAGTAAGCACCTCAATCATACCTCTATCAGCTACCGGGACTCGGACAGCATCCTTAGCCGTAGTAATGAGGGTCGCATCCGAGTTATGTGCCTCATCGGCAAGCACGAGCAGTTCTTCCTTCCGATAATGATGATGGTCAGAAAACGTGTGACTCCCCACCACATCGCATCCCAATTCTTCCAGCATGCCAAAAAACTTCTCCGGTCGGCCAATGCCAGCAAAAGCAAGGACCCGGCGACCGGAAAGTAGCGAACCTTCGGGTCCTGCAACAAGTTTTCCAGTTATGATCGGCACGTGATCGGGAATTTGTTTTCGAACGCCCGCATGATCCACGCCCAAAATTGCCACCGTAT
>CAJWOI010000049.1 GCA_913044255.1 uncultured Alphaproteobacteria bacterium | reverse complement strand
AACTGCTCCGATCGATCCAACAGTTCGTTGAAGATCTGCAATGTCTGTCCATAACCGTACCGACCAGCGAGTTCGGAAACCCGACGGGCACCAACCGTGCAGGCCGAGATTTGCGCACCGATATCACCCATGAAAACTTGTGGGACACGAACGTTCAGTTTGAGCATTTCAACCAGCGTGTGATTGAACTCGTTGCCTTCTCGAAGCTTTAGTGGCGGTATTCGAATCCCTTCTTGATAGATCTCAGTTGCGTTTGGAGGTACCGATCCCGGAGACATACCACCGACATCTTGATGATGTGTCATCGCTGCACTAAACGCTATGACTTTTTCATTAAAGAATACAGGCATCACAATCGCAATGTCGGGGAGGTGAGTCCCGCCCAGATACGGGTCATTCATGATGTAGAGGTCACCGGGTTTCATTTCATCAAGCGAGAATGTCCGGGTGATTGTCTCCACAATCGGAATCAAGGTTGCCAAATGGATGGGAATTGCAATAGCCTGCGCAAGAGTTTCGCCATGCGGAGTAAATAGACTGGCCGAGGCGTCTAAACCTTCTTTGACAACAGTCGAGAAAGAACTCAATAGCAATGTTGACTGCATTTCGTTTGCGATACCGTCTACCTTATTTCGTACAACCTCAAGCGTTATCGGATCTGTCGTTGTCATGTCGACCATTTGATTCCTGGTGTTATTCCTTTTTGAGTACGAGTTCACCGCTTTCTAACGCCGTCGCAGTCCAACCTTTATGTAGAACCGTGGTGGTATCTGCCTGTTCGATTATAGCGGGCCCATTAATGACCGCTCCAACCGGAAGACATGCTCGATCCAGTATATCAATTTCGATAGAAGAGCCAATATCGAAAATGACTGACCGACGTTCTTTCAATGGATCTCCACTGATCGGGTCAATCGCTATGGGAACGTCCATTTCATGACCCCGAGAACGATGGACACTGCGTAAATTGACAATGCGGGCAGGTGATTCAGTGCTGTATCCGAACACCTGTTCATGTGCTCGAATGAAATCACTGTAGATTGAGTCAAGGATCCTAGCATCGGTCAGATCAACGGAAATATCTAGATAATGAGACTGGCCTACATAACAGATGTCAGCGGCATGGATGACTTCGACGTTTTCGACATCTTTGGCTTCCGCATCCATCAGAGCAGAACACTGGCTGTCCAGGTCATCGAACACCTTTTGTAGTGCATTGATTTCCGCCGAATCTAGATCGCTGGGGAATCCGACCGATACTTCGTGTTCAATGGGTGCGACGAGCAAACCCTCTGCCGACAAGACGCCGGGATGACGAGGCACAATGACGGTGTCGATGCTAAGTTCCTCGGCGAGTGGAATTCCATGAACCGGTCCGGCACCACCCAGCGGCACGAGTGCAAAATCTCGTGGGTCATGTCCTTGACGTATTGACACTTGACGCATGCCCTCAGCCACTTGTGCATTGACTACTCGATGAATCCCAAGTGCCGCCTGCTCTACAGACATTGATAGCGGCACAGCAATGGTGTCTCGAATTGCCTGTTCTGCGAGTTGACGGTCCAACGAAACCGAACCGCCGGCAAAATAGTCTGGATTCAAGACACCAAGCACAATAGACGCATCGGTTACCGTCGCCAGCTCTCCGCCGCGACCGTAGCACGCAGGACCTGGATCCGCACCAGCCGACCGAGGTCCTACGCGCAGTCCCCCAGCCTCATCGAGCCATGCGATACTGCCGCCGCCGGATCCAATCGCATTCACGTCGACCATTGGAACACGTACCGGGTATCCGTCAATTCGCCCTTCGGGTCGTACAAGAGGCCTGCCTCCGGCAACCAAGGCGATGTCACAACTAGTCCCCCCAATATCTACTGTAATCAGGTCATTACTTCCAGAGGCCTGGCCCGCCCTGCTTCCACCAATCACCCCCGCCGCGGGTCCCGAAAGAAACAGTCGGACAGGTCGTTTGGTTGCAGTTCCCGCGGCGCTGATGCCTCCGCGTGATTGCATCACCTGCAAGGGCGCATCGACTCCGAATGCCGATAAATCCGATGCCAAGTCACCCAGGTAATCACGAAGAACCGGTTTTGTGTACGCATCAAACGCTGTAACTACCGTTCGTTCATATTCCCTGAAGGCCGGGTCAACGTCGGACGACAACGATACCGATAGATCAGGATATTCGGACTCGATAACCTCCCGTACTCGGCGTTCGTGAATTGGGTTTAGGAAGGAGAATAAGAGGCACACGGCGATAGAGGTCACACCCTCACTCTGTAAGGTCTCAACCGCGTGCCGCAGAGAACTCTCATTAAGCGGCTCCAGAATCTCCCCCTCGCTCGAAAGCCGTTCAATAACCTCGACCCGTCGAGCCCCTGGCGCGAGAAATACTG
The DNA here is from genome assembly GCA_913044255.1 of uncultured Alphaproteobacteria bacterium. Lineage (GTDB taxonomy): Bacteria > Pseudomonadota > Alphaproteobacteria > UBA7887 > UBA7887. Next base: position 9,284 of record CAJWOI010000049.1, on the reverse strand, counting down.
GCGTTTCAGGCTCTAACTCAAGCTCATAGATGTGGGTGCGCATCTGCCGCCCAATTTCGAGTACGTCAGCGAAACCGGCAGTTGTGATTAAGCCGCTCTCCGCTCCTTTTCTTTCCAAAACCGCATTGGTTGCCACGGTTGTGCCGTGTACGAAACGCCGGACTGAACCTACTTCATCACCAGCCACTTCCAGAAGTTGTCGAACTCCGTTCATGACCGCTTTTGACGGTTCACTGGGTGTGCTCGGCACCTTGAGAACCAAGTCAGGATGACCCGCACGTCTGCATATGAGGTCGGTAAAAGTGCCGCCGGTATCTACGCCTATATCCATCAGATTAAGTGTCCTATAAAGAGACAACGCAAGCATAACGGCCTAAGGCACGGATAAAAACCACCCAACCCTGGATAAATTAGGAAATGCGTTATGAACAAATCAAAACTTCCTAAGAAAATCATAACGCCCGAGGGCCGCGGGCGCCTCGGCCACATCCAAGCTCAACTCCTTACGGACCATATTAACCCCCTTGACCAATGCCACCATTTTATAAAATGCGTGCATACGACTCATTCCCTGTCGACCAAATCCGCAATCGCTGCTGATCAACAACCGATCTGGATCTATAACTTCTAATGCCCGCCTAACGAGGGACGCAACCTCATGCGGACTTTCAACTTGCAATGTGCGATGCGTCACGCCCCCGATACAAATCTTCTTGTTCTTACCAATTCCGGATGCGATAGCTTTCAACTCAGCACCATCGTTATCGGCCGTCTCAAACGTCACAACATCAACATCCAACTGATCGAGATAAGGCAAAATCGGCTCGTAACTGTAGTTGGCCTCAACCTTTTGTGCCAAAGGATTACCCCAACAAGTGTGACACCAGACTTCAAGTCGATTTCGTAATCCTGCTGCCTCGCGATTGAATGCCATAACATAATCATCCAGTGAGATATCCCACGCACTACCTTCAATAAAATGAAGACATGGCTCCTCGATCTGTAGAACCTGGGCCCCTGCATCTGCGACTGCATGATATTCCTCATTCAGTGCATCAGAGAATGCCATCACAGCATCTATTGAAGTCTTGTAGTGATCATTTACTGAGTTCTTATGTACCATTTGCCCGCAGCATGAACCAATCTTGACGGGGCGATCAGTGAGTCTCTGTGCGGCCTTGAAAATCGCATCGTATTGCAGTGATCCCCGGCCCACCGGTGCAAGGATTCGCGGTGGCAATCTCGACTCCATAACTTCGTGCAGAATATCTCCCGGCGCATCAACACGTTTAATCGAGTTGTCACTACCGGCCCGGGAGGCCCACTCGCTCCCGCCATGTCGCATCGCGATGTCGCCCAGTCCGTCCATGCGCTCAAACAAATAACCAAACCAGGACCGTCCACCGATGTCATTATCGAATCTCATATCGCCATCCGTAACGATATCGAGTCCCGCCCTGATTTGATCACCAATAACGGCCGTAACGGCATCGAAATACTGTTCCCGAAACTGATAGTCAGATCCCATTGCTTCAAGAAACGGTCGTCGTGTCAGGCCTTCGGTAAACCACAAAGGCCGAGGTAACGAGCCAGTGATGGTTGTCGCCAGAGGTCTGTTGTTACTTACGGTAAACATCAGCTTACTCCAATCCTGCTCCTGCTAAAGTTTTTGTTCAGCCTAGACAGTCTATTTGAGCGCGGCCCAGCATCAATTCCCCAGCTGATACCGTGGAATACCAAGGGTCAGGCCACCGTCTGCCAGTAGAATACTGCCGGTACAGTAACTGGCTTGATTACTTAGTAGGAACTCGATCAACGCGGTGATTTCATGAACCTCACCGATTCTTCCCGTTGGTATTGATGCGAGTTTTGCCGCGTGTTCTTCAGTTCCTTGGAGTTTCGCAACATTGACCACCGTTTCGGTACCAATGACACCAGGTGCCACTGCATTAACACGAATACCGTACGGCGCTAACTCGAGCGCCATATCTCGGGTAAGCTGCGTTAGCCCCGCCTTGGAAGAGCCATAATGCGCCACACCAGGTCGACAGAAGGTTGCCGACGTAGACGTTACGTTAACAATACTACCTTTAACCTTGTCTGCTACCATTAATTGCGCAACCGCTTGTGATAATACAAAGGCTCCACGGAGATTGGTGTTTAAGACCTGATCCCATTCCTCTACCGTTATGTCTAGGAATGCGGTAACAGGATAAATTCCTGCACAATTCACCAATCCTTTGATCGTTCCGACCTCACCTCGAATCATCTCGATCGAGCGCGCTATACCGTCAACATCACACACATCTAGATAACGGCATACCAGAGAAGTTTTGTGATTAGTGTATACCTTGGTTAATTTTTCTTCGTCGTAATCTAACGCCACGACCCTCTCGCCTTTATCCAAAAGTGACGTTGTCAGGTCACATCCGATTCCCGAGGCGGCCCCAGTGACCAACACCCAGGCGCCACTATCTGAATGATTAACACCCACACTAGTCTCCCAATCCGTATCGAAGGTCCATTAAATTTATTCAATGACCGCTACATCAAGTAATCCATTGGCAACCATCAACGGTAATGGCTTGACCATTAATATAATTTGGTTCCACGCTTGCCAAAAAGGCGACAACTTCACCAATATCTTCTGGTGTTCCTAACCGTTGGAGGCTGATCCCCTCAGTAAACTCGGTCGCCCGTGCCTCGAGCATTTTAGCGGTTAGTTCCGTTTTGATGGCTCCCGGGCAGACTGCATTGACGGCAATTGACGGGCCCAATTCTTTAGCCAGCGAACGAGTCATCCCCAGGATACCGGCTTTAGCTGCCGCGTAGGCAAACTTACTAACCGCCCGCGTCACACCGCCACTATAGGCACTAATTGACGAAATATTGACAATGCGACCTGAACCGTTACGTAACATCGATGGGACGACGGCGCGGGCCCAATTAAAGCAACCTTTAAGATGAACGTTGATGGTGCGGTCCCATTCGGCCTCACTAATCTCCAACAGACCCTTTGGCATCGGTGTTCCGGCATTATTAACGAGCACATTGATCGACTCATAACGGGTCAAAATATTTTTCGCAACCTCTTGGGTCCTGTCAAAAAGACTGACATCAGCCACAAATGACTCGGTATGCACTCCGCTCGCAGATAACGCACTGGCCGAACGTTCAAGATCCTCTTCAAGAACGTCAATAAGAACGATATCGAAGCCTTTGGTCGAAAGCGCCTTCGCACATCCCAGACCGATACCTCTCGCACCACCGGTCACGACTGCAACTGAGTTACCTTGGCTCTTGTTGTTCATAATTTGTGATTAAGCTTTGTGTTGTGTGTGATTTATCGATTGTGTATTGTTCGAGTCTAACTAGATATGAGTGCTCTGCACACAAAATGGGATAGCCATCAGTGCTTTTGTATAACCGAATAAGAAATTCCCCAACAGCTATTAGACGAATCCGGCTGCCGTACACACGTTAAATGTCTCCGATTCCAGACCTAGTTCCTGCAGATACGGGAGTACCTCATGCAACTGAGGTTGCCGTCATTGGAGGCGGTATCATCGGTGTATGTGCTTTACTCAAACTCGCTGAACAAGGTATTCCGGTTACTTTATTGGAAAAAGGGGAAATTGCCGCTGAGCAATCCTCAAGGAACTGGGGCTGGTGTCGTCAACAAGGACGTGATCCGCGGGAGATGCCCTTAATTATCCGTTCTTTGAACCTGTGGGGAGAGATGAATACCCGTATCCAACGGGATGTTGGGTTTAAGGAGTGCGGTGTTCTGGCACTTGCCCAGAGTGACAGTGAACTGGAAAAACACCGCGCCTGGTCGTCAATCGGCAAAGAGTATGGTGTCGAGAGCAAACTGTTGCGTGGTTCCGATGTCGCTCAACATATCCCGGGCTGCGTAACAGCTTGGACAGGGGGTTTATTCACACCTTCCGATGGTCGCGCTGAACCAACGCTCGCGGCACCTGCCATCGCGTTAGCTGCCAGAAGCCTGGGAGCAAGAATCCTTACCAATACCGCGGTCCGAACTATCGACACACAAGCGGGTCAGGTTAATGGAGTCGTCACTGAACACGGGCGAATCCAATGCAACACAGTTATCGTTGCCGCGGGTGCATGGACTAGCCTGTTCTTGCGCAATTTAGGAATCCGGCTCCCACAACTTAAGGTGCGTTCTTCTGCATTTCGAACTCATCCCATGGCGGGTGGGCCAGAAGTCTCGATTTATGCATCGGGCTTTGCAGTACGCAAACGGTTTGATGGTGGCTACACCATAGCCCTCGGAGGTAGAACTCGAATACCTTATGACATAACGCCCGATTCATTCCGTTATTTCCACGATTTTCTTTCCCTGGCATGGATGAGTCGCAAGAGCCTAAGATTGCGTCTCTCCGACCGTTTTATGACTGAACAACGCTATGCTTCCCGCTGGGACGATCAGAACACGACCATGTTCGAAGAGGAACGTATTCTGAACCCGACACCGGTTGTGAAAGTGCTTCAACAAGCGCAACGTAACATTGCGACGGCCATCCCATCGTTTGAAAATCTGTCGGTTGCCGAACGGTGGGCCGGGATGATCGATGTTACGCCTGATGCCATACCGGTCATCTCGGAGGCACCGAACCTGCCTGGTTGCGTCATAGCAACCGGATTTTCTGGTCACGGGTTTGGAATAGGTACCGCAGCAGGTGAATTTGCAGCACACTTGGCGCTTGGCCAACAGCCACTGGTCGATCCCACGCCTTTCCGATTACAAAGATTTTCCGATGGTAGTCCGATTACACCTATAGCAGGTATATAACAAAACTACTTTTCATTGACTTAAATACAAAGGGATTAGCACATCATGAATGACGAAACACAGCCGTGGGCTTGGGATGAACCGCAGTGGCGCGGCCTGGTAGATCAAGTTCGAGCGGGTCAAAACCTGCTGCCCGCGAGATGGCCAAATGACGCTCGCGTTGCCGTGGCACTGTCATTTGACTCCGATCATGAAACCAATGAACTACGTGACGGTGGTAAGTCAGTTGGCCGCCTATCATGGGGACAATACGGTAATCGTAAGGGGGTGCCACGAATCCTCGATGTGCTAGCCAAACACGAGATTTCCGCAACGTTTTTCGTTCCAGCGGTTGCGGCCTTACTCCACCCTGACGAACAGCGCAGAGTCATCGATCAGGGTCATGAAATCGGTATCCATGGATGGATTCATGAATTGAATTCCATTCTACCCTACGAAATAGAGAAAGATCTGATGTTTCGTTCGGCCGAAACCCTTGAGCGAATTACGGGCGTGCGACCAGTAGGGCTTAGAACGCCTTCATGGGATTTCAGCCCCAACACGCTTCGAATAGAACGGGAACTTGAACTTTTGTACGACTCATCATTGTTTGCTGATGATGATCCCTACGAACTTGTTGAATACGGCGAACCGACAGGAATTGTTGAATTGCCAGTGGAATGGATTCGTGACGATGCAGTCTATTTCAACATGGCGCGGTTCGATGGGCTACGACCTTATACGCCCCCCACTGCGGTTTTTGATATTTTTCAGCGAGAGTTTGATGGGGCAAAGGAAGAATCCGGACTTTTTGTTCTTACTATGCACCCCCATGTTATCGGGTATCGCTCTCGTATCTGGATTCTTGACAACCTTATAGCCCACATGAAGGCATCAGGCGATGTGTGGTTTGCAACTCATGCTGAAATTGCCCGCTACATTAAGGATGCTAGTGATCTCGCAGGCTAATCGTTTTCGGGCTCTGGATCATTAACGAGTGAGTTCTTTGTTCCTACACGGTTTTCCCGAACGTTCAATACGTTTCCACCAACCATGATCATCGCACCAATAAACACGAATGGATCAAGCGCCTCATTGTAAAGAAGCCAGGCTACTATGGCGATGAGGGGCAATCTAAAAAAATCAAACGGGACCACTAGCGAAGCGTCTGCATAGACCAGCGCTTTTGAGATCGAGTAGTGAATGCCAAATCCTGCTACGCCTACTAACACTACCCACGGAATGAGTGGGGTTGATGGCCAGGTCCAATCCGGTATAGCAAACGTTAAAGAAATTGGTAGCTGTACCAAATTCATCCAGAATAGTATCGTCCACGGAGAGTCGTATGTGATTACACTCTTCGTCAACACGTACATGGTCGCCAACATCATTGCTGACCCGATAACGGCAAACGCAGCCGGGTGAATCATGGCGAGGCCTGGGCGTAATATCACGAGCACACCTATAAAACCCAACAGAGTACCTACAACCCGTCGAGCTCCAAATCGCTCGCGCAAAAAAAACGCAGCCAAAATTGCTGTCCATAATGGTGTAGTGAATTCCAACGCAAAAACCTCGGCCATCGGAATTGAAACAATGCCGAAAAACCACAGGTAAGTCGCAAGGAAATGGATGATATTCCGCACCACGTGACGGCCAACAAATCGGGTCCGAATTGTGTTCCAACCAATGAAATACATCGCGCATATAGTTGCTGTTAGGCAGACGAGATTACGGCAAAACATCACCTGAAACAGTGACATCTCTGACGACAATTCTCGACCCGAAATGCCGATAAGTATCGCGAATCCACTGGTACCCAACATCCAAAGGAATGCGAGGTGAGCTGATGAATTTACTTTCAAATCAATAACCTCAAGGGTATGTCACCAAAGGGGTGAGTCGACCTATCCTTTTTTATGCGAACATTCTTCGATAATTCCACACAATTAACCTAGGAAATAGTTGCAAAGCGGCGTCTCTTCCTTGATGATATATCTCTCGAGCAAGTGGGTAGTCTCGCGACAACTCACCGTGCCTAACCAAAGTTCACGTACCGGAGGATAACCTGATGAGTACTTTCAGAAGAAAGATTTTGACAGTCGCTCTGGCAGCGAGTGTTGCTTTAATCTCGGGAACAGCTGCCGCGGAACGCGGTGTAACTGACACTTCTATAAAAATTGGCAACATCGGTCCTTTCTCGGGAAAGGCGGCGATGTTTAATCCCTTGAATTATGGATCAATTGCCTACATGCGTTACATAAACGATATGGGCGGCGTGTATGGACGAAAGTTTGACATTGTTCTTGGCGATACAGCTTGTGCACAGGCAAAAGGCATTGCTGCTGCCAAAAAGATGGTCTACGACGAAAAAGTTTTCATGATTACCGTCAACCCGTGTAGTGGTGTCGCCATGGCTGTCAAGCCAACCCTCGTAAAGGAAGGGGTTCCTTGGAGTGGTGTATCCGCTAACCCAAAAATCACAGGCTCTATTGGTTCTGGCGGCACAGGAATGCCGCCAAAGTACATGTTCCATGTCACGCCCAACGGTTACTTTAGTGGTATGACGATGGGCAAATTTATCATGACCAAACCGAACACCAAAAAAATTGCGATTGTTGCCCATACCAACGATTGGGCCCGAGGCTACTGTGACCCAGCTAAGGACTATATTGAATCGCAAGGTGCGGAAGTTGTCCTCGATACTGCGATGGAACGCGGCTCAACTGATGCGACCGCTCAGGTACTGAAAATTAAATCCCAAGGCGTTGACGGTGTTCTAGGCTGCCTATACCAACCTGAACTGGTGGTATTGCTGAAAGCGGCCCACAAGTACAAACTCAACACGCCGATTATTGGTGCCCTCGGGGCCGACTTCGGGCAGGTCGTTCAGCAAGTGGGTAACCCCGATGCCGTGAATGGTGTCTTTTTCCAAGGCCACCTTTACAAGGACAAGATTGGCTCACCAGCGTTGGAATGGGGTAGACAGATCCTGGTCAAATACCTGACCAAGGATGAACTTCCGAAAACCGGAGACCCCACACACTTCTATTATTTCGGACTGTTCAATGGGATTGGAGTGGTGGAAGGCTTCCGTCGCGCCGGACGTGATCTCACCCGGGATACCTATATTCAAGCTATCGAAACCTTGCGGGACTTTGACAACAACATCTCGGCCGGGAGAGTCACCATCACACCTGAGCAGCACGTTGGAATCAGTGACATGTACTTCAATGGTCTTGATAGCGACGGAAATGAGGTGATCTTTAAAGGATGGGGACAGCCCCTACACTAAGGTGTCGACACATCTTGAATAAACCAATCAATATATCCTAATGAAATTAGAAGAAGGCCGACAGGCGCACTCGATCGTGCGCCTGTCGGCCCTATTTTTGTAAACACCTTGTTGTCGGAAGCTCCATAGTTTTTGTTGTGGCAAAGTCGTGGCAAAATAGTCTAGCTCGGTAAATACCAATCAAGCGTACGGCGCCGGAGAACACATGATTGAATACATTCAATCCACCCTGACGACTTGGCCGCACTTGTTACCCCTGTTACCACAACTCATCGTCAGTGGCATCGCTATCGGCATGCTCTATGCCTTGATAGCTCTCTCCATGACGATACTTTACCGCGCCACCACGGTGGTCAATTTCGGGCACGGCGACCTCGTTATGTTAGGCGCCTATGCTTTATACATTCTGTTGCCGATGGTGACATTTAACGTGGCGCTAGAATCGTCGACACTGCATACATTAACCTCATTCGCACCACCCTATCTGATTGCCTTACTGCTCTCGCTCGGGGTGTTATTTGGTATCGGATATATCATCCATCGAGTCTTTATCTGGCCGATTCTTAAAGGACCGCATCTCAGCCTCGCGCTTATGGCGATCGCCATCGGATATGCGCTACGCGGTGTGATCCGAAAAGAATACGGCAAAGAGATCTTGCAAATGCCACGCCCTTTTGAAGACCAGGCCTATGAAGTTTTCAATATCAATAACATGGGTACTTATATGACCCTGGATGAAATCACGTTTTGCGGCGTGGTTATTGTAATGCTGATAGTGAGTTACATTGTGTTTTCAAAAACGCGATTCGGACAGATTATTCAAGCGATGTTTCAGACTCAACGCGGATCATCACTCGTCGGGATCAACGTGATGTATTACAACAACCTTATCTGGGGGGTTGGTTGCTCTTTGGGCGCTCTCGGCGGTGTCATGTTGGGACTCGCTCTGGTCCTCGACCCTGATGTTGGCATGTGGACGCTTCTCAGGGGATTTGCCGCGATGACCCTGGGCGGATTTGGCTCATTATATGGAGCAGTCATTGGCGGCTTGATTATCGGCATCCTGGAAAAGGTGCTAGGCGTTTTCATTTCAACCGCCCTCGTTGAAATTACCTGCTATCTCGTGATTATTCTTGTATTGCTGATTAGACCGAAAGGCCTATTCGGACAACATGCGACGTTGAAAATTTA
>CAJWOI010000048.1 GCA_913044255.1 uncultured Alphaproteobacteria bacterium | reverse complement strand
CATACCTTTTTTTAGTGAGCGGCCTGAGTTCTTTAGGAAACTGAGGGTATACGACGCAGTGTTTGCCCCTTCAGATTGGGTAAGAGAAAATTTCTTTGTCGCCGGGGGATTGGATCCGGAGAAAGTAATGGTGACGGGATTTGCCAGCCTCGACATACTAACCCGCGAACCTGTGAATAAAAAACAGTTACACAAAGATAACAATATTTTGAGCGACACTATTACAGTGCTGATAGCTCCAACTCTGGTTTTTACTCCTGGGATGAAGGCGGCGATAATTCCGTTCGACCTTGATCCAGAGGAGTATTTTTCGCGACTAAACGAGTGGGCTATAAGCAGGAACGCTCAAGTCGTAATTCGCCCGCACCACTTTACCCGTCTAGACGCGGCAACCGATTTGGAGAGGGTATTTTTCCGGCCAGCCAACTTATACCCAGACGCCCAACAGCTTCTCGGCGTTACCGACGTTTTGGTCACTGATTGGTCCGCTATCGGCGTCTATTATTTGGCAAAAAGTTGTCCGGTAATTTACCTTGATGTCCCTCCGCCGGCCAGCGACGGGCTGGCCGTTCTGGACGGCTCCGACAGGGCGGGATATGTTGCGGCGGACTTTGATTCACTGTTGGCCGGACTGGACGAAGCCGTAATAAATTCATCCGAACATATGGCCCGGTTTCGCGAAGTGCGGGAGAGGGTAGTTGAAAAAGCGTTCGGCAGCACCTTGGATGGCCTCAGCGGGAAGCGGTATTACAGCAACCTCCTGGATCTCGTTGGTAGGAAAAAGAGTAAAGAAGCCGGGTATTTAGAGTTGGAAATTGGCGTAGGCAAAAGCATTGATGAGTAATCTAGAAAATATCGCAGGCAGAGTGTCGGCACCAAGAATTTTGGTTGTCTTGCTAACTCTGATCCATTATTTGGGAAAGGCTATTAGTTTTCAAATTCACAGAGAGAAAAAAAATTTAGATAATAAATCCAAAGACCTAGTTCAAAATCTTAAATCTCAGGGCTACGCGGTTCTTACCGGCTACTACGACAACGAAGACTGCGAAAAGATCAAAGACGAAATTGATAGGTTGATCCAACAAAATCCGGCGGCAATCTCCCTTTCGGACGACAAGTCAGACGTCCGGCTTTTCGCCGCCGAAAATTTTTCTCCATTGATCAGACGGTTTCATGATGACCCTTTCTTGCTCGGTATTTCGAGTGGATATGCCCAGTCGAAAATAGAAAACACTTCTACAATGGCTGCATGCTTATCCCATATCGAAAACAACAAAGGTTCTGGGGGCGGTTGGCACCGAGATTCTTTCGGGTCCCCGGTCAAGGCTATTATGTACGTGTCACGCGTGACAGGCGACACCGGCCCTTTTCAGTTTGTGCCAGACTCGAATAAACCTAGAAATATAATCCGGGATATTTGGTGCAATCGTTTGCCCTTCTTGAACTATAGATTCACGGAAGACGACGTGCGTCGCATCCAGTCCGAGGGCAATTATGAGGTCCAGGCGGTGACCGGTGATCCTGGGACCGTCATTTTGGTGGACACTTCCGCGATTCACAGAGGCAAACCCATCGCCAGTGGATCGCGGTACGCCCTTACCAATTACTACTCTCTGGCCAGTAAAGAGAAGAAGCAACGTTCTCATTTAAATTTAGCGAAGGCTAACGGGGCTGCTGATTGATCCGCACGCACTTTTGCCCCATTTAAGTAAAAATTTCGTCCTCTGAAGAACCGAACCAATGACTCCCAGCACCTTTTGGCTGATCACGACGGGTGAACCGCTCCCGACGGATCAAGGCAACCCGCGCCTCCTCCGAACAGGCATTCTTGCCGAAACACTAGTAGCTAAAGGCGCGGAAGTCGTTTGGTGGACCTCCAGTTTTAACCACGCGAACAAATTTAAACGTCACGTCTCCCTTCACGACCTGTCCCGGGGCGAAAGATTTCAGATCCGTCTGCTCAACGGGATCAGCTACCCGAAAAATGTTTCGATATTGCGGCAGATCGCCAATAAGCAGGTCGCTGCGGCGTTCAAACGAGAGGCGAAATATGCGCCCCGGCCTGACCTTATTGTATGCGCTCTGCCGACACTGGAGCTTTGCCGCCAAGCGACACGGTATGGAGAGCAGGTGGGAGCGCCGGTTTTGATTGATATCCGGGACCTTTGGCCCGACATATTTCTGGATGTTGCGCCCGACTGGGCTCGGCGCCCGGTTAGGGCGCTTTTGAACCCAATGTATTCCAGCGCTCGCAAGTCCCTCGCGAGCGCCTACGGTCTGATCGCTGTTTCGCAAAGCTACCTAGATTGGGGCATAGCGCAGACTCAACGTGGCCTTTCTTCGCGAGACGCGGTGTTTCCTCTCGGCTACCGAGCGTCTCACCCACCGCAGAGCGCACTGGACAGAGCCCAGTCAGCGTTGTTGGCCAAAGGCATAAATCCCGAGTGCAGAATATTCTGTTTCATTGGCAGCTTTGGGCACAGTTATGACTTAGAAACTGTCATTAACGCGGCGCGCCAGCTGCGGCACGACGGTAACAAAAACCTTCAATTCGTGTTTGCAGGCGAAGGGGAATACGGTGATCGATGGCGCGCTATGGCCGAGGGACTTGACAACACGAAATTCGTTGGCTGGCTAGATGCCCCCGGAGTCATGTCCTTAATGCAACAGTCCGTCGCGGGACTCTTGGCCTACCGCACAACTGCCAAGCAAAGCCTGCCAAATAAGCTTTTTGAATACATGAGCGCTGGCCTTCCTGTCCTAAGCAGTCTGGCCGGGGAAAGCACCGAGGTTATTAGACGCTCGGGCTGCGGCCTATATTACGATTCAGGGGATACACAAGCTTTGATCAATTCAGTTCTGCGGCTAGCCAATGATGAAAAATTACGAGCGGAAATGTCTGCCCGGTGCCTAACTGTTTTTAGAAGGGATTACTCCGCCGAAAAAATTTATGGTCAAATGGCTGAGTTTTTCGATGAAATTATCCAGGAAAGCTCTGCCCGTTCAACGGGTAATTAGAAGCGAGAACTGACAAAATTCCTCAACGGCTTTTCGCTTATCGTGTCGCTTTCACGTAAAAGTTATGGTTTTCGTAGCACTCAAGATTTTCACATTTCTATTGAAGGTCAAAACACTTGACTATATTCCCCCTCACCCTTTTAACCTATTTGACACTATGAAAAATATTGAATCACTGAGGCAAGTTCTTATCGAAATCGACCGTGTTTCGAACGACGAATGGATGTCTTCGCTGAGCGACAGAAAGCGTGCCGAACTGGCGTTCCACGATGAACATCGGGACCGAGCAGTCACCGATACGCTGGATCAAGACACTTATGAAAAATTGTACGGCAATAGAAAGTATTATTCAGCAACTCAGGATTCTAAAAATTATGTCAATAGCTGGATCGACCGAGAGGCTAACGGAAGGGTATTTTTAGATTATGCCTGCGGCAACGGCTTTAACGCGATTCGAGCCGCCAAAGCCGGCGCCGAGCTGGCGGTGGGTATCGATATAAGTGCCGTGTCGGTACAAAACTCTCGGAGCGACGCAGCCGCTGCAGGGGTTGAAAGCGGTACGGTGTTCCTACAAGCGGACGCCGAAGATACCAAATTGCCCGATAATTGTATCGATCGTATCGTGTGCTCGGGTATGTTGCACCACCTGGACCTGTCACATGCGTTTCCCGAGTTGCAGCGAATATTGAGGCCCGGAGGGAAGATCCTCGCACTGGAGGCCCTCGACTATAATCCGGCAATAAAGTTGTATCGGCATTTGACTCCCGGCATGAGGACTGAGTGGGAGAAATCCCATATCCTTAGCCTCAAGGATTTGGCATTCGCAAAACGTTTCTTTCAAATCGGTGGGGTACACTATTGGCATATATCGAGCATCTTGGCCCCTCACGTGGGTCCTCTAGCCGAAAGTCTCCGGCGTCTCGACAGGGTATTAACGAAAATTCCGGGCATCCGATTAATGGCATGGATTTTCACGTTCGAACTGATAAAACGAACATCCTAAAGTAGCTGAATTTTGACAACGCGATTTCCCGCTCACCTTGTGTTACGGTCCGAATTCGGCACCGGTTCCACTCGCGGCGATTGGACAATAAGGGCTTTGAACAAGTCCCAGTTCGCATTTATCAAATGAAATTAGGCAAGCCCAACGAGCCCATTTCACAACCGGCCGACGAACAGCCGGTACAAGCTCGCACCGTATTTTCTTTCGATGACGTCATGGTCCAGTTATGGCGTCAGAAAGTATTGAATTTCGTTGTGGTTGCTATGGTCGGCCTGTTGACGATTGTATGGTTGCACTGGGTCGATCGGGAGTACGCCGCGCGGATGGTTGTCTCACCTTCCGAGGACACAGGCTCTTCTGGATCAGGGGGAAGTTCCAAAGGCTTTTCCGATTTGGTTACTTGGAGCGGCATCGATTTGTCGACCGGGAGCCAGGCGAACCCGCACGAGCATTATTTACAACTCCTTCACTCCCTCGAGCTCGCCGAACTACTTCAAACCAACCACGGATTTCTACAGCACCTTTACCCGACGCTGTGGAATGAGAGCAGGGGCGATTGGACAAAGCCCTCGGGCTTTGTTGCAAATATTAAGGTGCTCATCAAAAGAACGCTGGCAATGCCGAAATGGTCTCCGCCGAGCGAGGAGGACTTGGCGAATATTCTTAAGAAGCGTATCGACGTGAAACCTATCCGAAATAGTTCGTTCACGGAAATTGTCGCTGTCCACAGTAATTCGCAGACGGCACTTAAATTGCTGACCGCCATACACATGGAGCTGGATGCGCTGTTACGCCAGAAAGCGAAGGGGCGGGTTACAGGTCAGATCAGGTATATAAAGTCAAAACTTGAAACCGTGCGTGTGGTCGAGCACCGCAAAGCCTTGACGCAATTGCTGGTCGAACAAGAACGAAAAATGATGATGATAAGTATCGATCAACCGTTCGCCGCCAAATTAGTGGAACGACCGTTCGCGGCGTCGAAACCCTCTTTCCCGAACACAGCCGTCAGTATTCTTGTCGGACTGTTATTTGGCGTGGCTATTTGTATAGCGGTCGCCATGAAGCGAATATTTTGAATTTGATCAGCGGCTTTAATCACGGAAGCCCGCAGGTCGGCTCCTTTACCGATGGGTTTCTAACGCACTCGCAAGAGTTAAAATTTCGAAAAAATGCGATTGCAACCATTATGACGCTGCGAAGTTGTTGTAATGTCAACTGTTCTGGCTGAGACGGCACCGGGGCCGGGCACGGGCGGGCTACTTCCGTTTGCGCAGGCAACACTTCTCTATTTGCCGACCACTTTTGTGCTTCCCCAAGTCGGGCTGATTCTTTTTCTTGCGCTGTCACTTTTTTACTTTAATTCGGATTTCGACCGTCGCGATTGGCTTTTTTTAGTATTTCTAATTTTTATCGCGGCCAATAGCACCCTGGGAATAGCACTTGGACAGGCCAATTTTGAAGGGCTGTTGGGAAGCAACGGGATCATCGGATCCGTAACCTTACTTGCCGTCTATTTCAGCAGCAGAACTCTCGACAATCGGGTTTGGTATATCTTTCTTGGGTTTATTTTGCTCGAGACCGCTACGGTATTCCTGCAGTTATCCCTGAGTGTGCGCTACTTTTTTGATGCCCAAGCGATTGAGGTCCCTTCATGGACCACCGCGGGCGCCTATCAAATTGAAAAGGCTCAAGTCCTATACAGAATAAGACCCTTTGGCCTTTCTATTGGATCTTCGCCGGTGGCCCTAAAAATGATTACCGGTCTAACCCTAGCGACGATACTTCCGATGGCGAGGTACAAGAGGGCTATTCTTATCGGGATTTTGATGATCGGATTGTTCGTCACCTTTAAAAGGGCCTGCCTGTTCGGAGCTTTTGGATACGCCGGCTTAATGTTTCTTTACGATATACATAGAAACGGTTGGTGCCGTCGCCACACGGTCTCTGCGTTGCTGACCATATTCCTGGGATACCAGTTTTTATCCAATTTTTTGTTTCAGTTTTTCCGAGGCCTCGATTTGTCTCTCTTCGAGGCGATCGAACTTTTGGATTTCGGAAAGGAAAGCGGCCGCGGGTTTATTTGGGAACAAAATTTTCAGTTTATCCTCGATAACCTATTGTTGGGAAACTACTCGTCGCGATACGTATTTGAAGGTTTGCCAAGCCATAACTCCTTCATTGCTCTCGTCTCCATGCACGGTCTGATTGGTTCCGTTCTATTCGCCGGTTTCATCCTGCGGCGCCTGGCGGAATGGCCTGCCCGGTTCTTTTGTCTTTCTCCACTCTTGCTGACGTCGGTGTTCCATGAAGGTGTATTCTGGTACGCGTCGGCGCAGGATGTACTTCTTTTTTATGTGCTGACGTCGTTTAGAGGCCCATTATTTCAATCGAATGAGCCCGATGGTTCGGCACCCGCGAACAGGTAGTCTAGGCTCCGACAGCTCTTAGGCCGCCGTTTCGCCTTAGGCCCCTTACTGGACGAGACCTTTCTCCTGAGTGACACGGGATTTGGCCTTCAATGTATGAGAGGCCGAAAATTCCTTGGTCACCGCGTCGGCCAGCATTTGATAGCCTTTTATGCTGTAATGCCGTCCTGGGCGTGAAAACATTTCCTGCGGCTTGGCATTTTTCGAGAATGCCCTACGAATGTCGATCACGGGAATTCCAACGCGATGAACTGTTTCTAACAGTCGCGTGCTCGTGTTTTGCGAAGCCGACACCGCGCTGGAGATGCCAGAGTAAAAACTCGTCCAATCCGGCAAATAAATAAATGTCACCTGTCCACCCCAGGACGCCGCTCTCTTCTTACCTTCCGCGAGTATGTTGGACAAAAGTTCGAGCTCTTCGTCCGAGATTTGCCGCCCCCCTCCGAACGCCACCTGTAAATATCTCAACGACAAAACTTGCGAAATCATAGATACCCTGCGACGAAGTTCGAGCATACCGTCGCTCCTGTCCTTAAAAGCGGTATCGACCGCCGACGACATCGCATCATTGAGTTCGTTCTTCCAGCCCAGAAGCCCCTGGCTAAATCCATCGGACAAATAGTTTCGAAGAACGGAAGTCTTGCTCTCCAGTCGAAGATTTTCTATGTCGTTGCCTTCGAAATAGAACCAAAGAACATGCTCGGGCCTAATTTTTGGCAGGTATTCAGTGATCACCGCCAATTGGCTTAGTGGACCGGCGGCCGCCCCGCCAAGACTGATCGTGCGGCCCACGGCCGAACCAATTAGGCTTGCCGGCGTGTACCTTTTCTCAACACAAATTCCTTGGGCAAAGGAGTCGCCAATGATCGCCACTTGAATGTCTTGCTGCGACCAGATTCCCTCCGGGTTCCGAAATCCGTTCTCGTCGGCTTGAAATGTCAGCCACTTGCCTGTCTCGTTACAAAGCACGGTTGTCTTCCCCGCTACCGCAGGGGCCAACGGAAATATTTCGATGCCATTCACGCGAATCTTTGAGTGGAACTTACCGTCAGGCCCGCTTTTCAGAATCGACCCCAAAGGAACCAGCGGGTAGGCATCGACACCTCTCTCGCGCAGATCTTTTACAACCTCGTTTTTCGTACGCAAGTCGAAGTCTATTCCCCGTCTGCCAGCGTCCAGCCTCGGAGCCAGATATGAGACCGTTTCGAGGTAGAGCTCGACGCCATACACCGGCACAAAAATGGCGCACACGCACAGCGTAATAGTCACTTTTCGCCGATAAGGCACAAACAGCGTGCAAATTGGTCCTATTACTACGGACACCGTCAGCCATCGCGGAAGCAATGGAAAAGCGATTGTCATTAGGCCCGCGCCAACCACAACATCGACAACCAATAAAAAACTAAAAATTGTCGAAATAGTAATCAATATGAAATTGGACAGGCTGTTAACCATCAGCGCAGCCTGGGGGCAAGAAGCCGGAGAAACGAAGAAATACCATGTAGTTCGCAAGAGGGAGGGGAAACGATGCCATTGTTGTCATGTACCGAAGCACCGTCCCGGCCGCCACGCACGCTGTCAAATTTGAACACACCGGGTCGTGTATGTTGGTTTTCGCGTTTGTATCGGATCGCACAGTTTTTCAACTGGAAAATTCCATCAACATCGAACTTGCAGCATTCTAAGGAGATTGAATCTTATCGTACTATCTTTTTGTCAACCGCGCGTGTGGTCACCTGGTGGCCTCATAACCCTTGAACATATTCCACGGCATCGGGTAAAGGCGAACGGCGACAACGCCCGTTAAAACGGCGGAAATGAAATATGCGATGCACGTCGCTTGTGCGGCACCGACCCAGCCATTGTAGGAAATCAAGACATAATTCAGACCCATATTCGCAAAAGCGGAAATCACGCCGATGATCGCGAGTTCCGAGGTCCGCCGCAAATAATAGAGATACGGCGTAACCATTGCGTAGCATGCAACCCAGAAAAAGCCGATGGAAATCCAGGGAACGACAGCGGACGCGTCTTTAAATTCTTTTCCAACCAAAAGGTCGACTAACGCCGGAGCGACGAATATGAATAAGCCAGTCGCAGCAAGGAAGCCTAGTATCCCGAGATAGGTGGCCATCACAATTTTTTTTTGGGAATGTGAATTGTTGGATTTCAGATGCCCATATATCCAGGGGATCCAAGCCTGATTCGCCGAGTTCATTAATAAGTAAATAACCATACTAATTTGAAAGCCGGCCACATAGATGCCTGTGTATTTGGCCCCAACCATATTAGTTAAAAATAATCGATCGACGAATGTAAAGGTCATGGCGGCCATGGCGTGAGGAACGAGCGGTAATCCGAACAGGAATATTTCCTTGAAATATTTCCAACAAATTCGTTTCCCCAGCAACCGGGAACGCCAGAGTACGATCAGCCCCGTCGTCGCCGCCGCAAAGTTACCCCACATATGGCCGTAAGCGGCACCTTCCCAGGCCATCGAACGGCCAAGAACCAGCCAGACGCCGATCCCGCCGATTGCCAGCGCTTGGCAAAGTCTTAAGACGCCATACATCCAGGGACGCTTTTGCATCGTCATCAACACGGCCGCATTGCTTGTGATGGCTTGACTGAGGGCCGTCAAGGCCATGGCCATCAACCAAGCTCCCGACAAATGGGTCAACGCGGACAAATATTTTAGGAACGGTATCGCGACAATGGCAGCGACAAAGGTCATGCCGAGACACACCAGTAAGCAACAGGCAAAAAAAGCCTGAAACTCAATACCTTCACGATCGAAATACTTACGACTGGCAGCTGCCGATGTGCCCAAAGCTACAACCGGAAAAATAAAATTTGTGCCAGCGACGAATATAGAAAAAAGACCATAATCTGCAGGCGTCAATTTGTTGGTATAGATCGGCAAAAGGATAAACGGTACGGCTGCAACAAGGATGTTGAAAACGAGATAGAGAAACGCTTCGCGGAAGAAACCGCTTCGAAATACGCGTGTAAATTTTTCGACCATGATACCGTTTAACACTGGCCGCAAGGGCTGCCCGCACGCGCGTAGGAGCTGGGCCGAGAAGCCTCTAAATTAAATCCGGTTGAACACGCGCTCTCAATTGGCTGCACGGCTTCACCCCCAGCCGCGCCCGTCCCGAGCCCTGTCCGAAGCACGATCACGCCTGAAGTTTTTTTGGGCTTCGCTAATCAAAGCTCGCCCTCGGAATCGAGTACCAATTGTTCTCTCTCGCGCAAGCGCATCAACAATTCGACCGAATAATAATTGTACTGATTTCGCGGCAGGTGGACGATTTCGTAGCCCTCTTGCTCATAGGCTTCAACAAGTCGGCCCACGTTCTCGAGAAACTCTTCAACGTCGCCGACAGCGGGCACTTCGAGTTCTACTACGATCTGTTGCGGGCGGATGCCCTTCCGCTTCATGTCCCACATCACCGGCAGCGCCGCGCCCTCGATATCCATTTTGAGCAAGTCGATATTGCTGTGGCCGGATGACGACATAATCTGATCGAGGGTTAGACAACGTGCTTGAAACGTATCGATAGTGCGCCATTTGGGTTTGAACAGCGTGTAGGACCCTCCTGCGAAGCGGAGATAAAACGTCATTTCCCCTTCCCGGTCGGCTACGCCGACAGGTTCAAATCTAAAGTTCACCCCCGTTAAAGGGTGCTGCTCCATGTATACAACTGAAACCGGGGTAGGGTCGAACAGGTGTACTCGGCATCCATAGTGCGTGACTAATTCTTCATCGAAGGAGACGTTGGTCCCGACGCCGAATGAATATATGACTGAATCCGGCCCCAAATTCTCATCATCAAAAATTGAATAGTTTCCGAACGACGCTAGGGCCTCAGTAGAAGTTCGCAAGGTGTCGACGAACTCTTTCACCAGCCGCCGCGATCTGCTAAATCGGGAAAAAATGTCTCGTCCGGAAAAAGTGATCGGTCGGGACAAAATACTGCCAAGCACTTTCGGTATCAGTATCCCGCGATCGAGAGCGTCCGATACTTTGTCCCGCAACGTGTACATAAATTAACCTACGTCAAAAATTTCCCCGTAGCCTATTCTGGCTTTCCGCCAATAGTATTCCAAGGGCGATAGTATCGGTATCAAACTGAAAAATAGCTGATTAACCCAAACGTTGAAAGAACACCCAAAACAACCCTAAGTAAAAGTCTTCCCGGTCAAGCGGTTGCCACAAGATATACAGAATTTTTCGACTAGCTCCGATAACTGCAAAATATCGAATACCCCTCAACTAACGACAGGTTTCGAGAGGCGAAAAATCCGCATCGGGTAAGTGGCGTGTTTCAAATGTTCGGTACGAATCTTTCTCAGAAGACTTTCTTCCAAGTGAACTTCAAATCCGGCATCTTGCAGAATATCCGCCAAATCGGCGCCGTATTGACGAACATGTTCGTCGTGGCTGGTATCCTGAATAACCCATTCGTTCGTGCTATCAAGATTCAGGCTCTCCGGAACACTAAAGTTTAAAATTCCTCCAGGCTTCAGCACTCTGAACATCTCACTCAAAGCGGCTTTGTCGTTCGGGACATGCTCAAGTACTCGATGACAAATTATTAGGTCGTAACAATCCGAGGGAAGGTCGAGACAAGTAATGTCGTCTTGCAAATCCATGTCCGTGGAAAAAGGGTCCAACGTTCGATAGGCCCCTAAACAAAGGTCACCGGCTCGCTCTTCGAACCATTGTCGTACCAGAGGCTCCGGGGCGATATGCAGTACGCTTTTGCCGTGCAGCTGATCGCTGTTCTGTTTGAAATACCAAAGCATCGTCAACTCGCGGCTAGTATTCGGCCATTCTACCCCGACAGGATCGGCGGCCGCGCCCGATCTTTCGTTGTGAAGCCGCAGCCCTGCCTCCACCGCAGACCTTTCCCGGTCGTTGCCCACAACGAGGCGGTCAGCGCGGTCAACAACTCCGCTCCGTAAATTGCTCCGTGCCAACTCAACCTCGATTTGTGCTCTGAGTTCGCCGGAACCAACGGATCGATTTAACCCCACCAGTAGTCGTCGAACCTGAGTTTCCCTTGCTGGTTCCCACTCAAGAGGAACATAATCGTTACAGAAGTCGAGAAAAGACACTAATTCGTCCATGTTTCCGCGTTCAAGAGAACGAAATATCCTTTCAAGTAATGGAAAGTCCGCCGCGATGCGCCGGGCATGATTTTCCAGCGCGGCGACTGCAGAGGGACTATTCGCTTTACGCCGCTTCGCATGAATTTCCAATACAAAGCCAAAGATAGGAACCCTCAAGCCGGTCTTCAATGTTGTTTTGAGTGCGCGCAAATTGAGCATGAGGTGATACTGGTAAGAGGGACTCTTCTTAGTTTCCTCG
>CAJWOI010000047.1 GCA_913044255.1 uncultured Alphaproteobacteria bacterium | reverse complement strand
CGGCATCGATGATGGCAACGTCGACTGCTTCTTTGCGCAGATACGGCAAAAACTCCCTCAATCCTAAAAGGGTCTCACAGGAACTGATAGGATGTGGGCTTTGACGTCGAATATGGGCAAGAGCACTGGGATTCCGACTATCTATCTCAACCCAGAAGATGTCGTAGTCTGCAATTTCACGAAGTATTTTGAGATATCCCTCCGTCTTGGCGTTGAAATTTAGGTCTAGCAATATATCCATGTCGGCGCCAGCGCCATCCCGAAATGCTTCAAGGTGAGCCGAAAGATTGCGAAGGACTTTTTTTTCAATATTGAGTTCTGGGAAAAAAGGCCTACCAAAACCCGGCCCCCAGCCTCGCACATTTCCATCCTCATAAATAAAAACGTTGGTTTTGAGTCCAGTGAAGCCTTTTTCACGGACCTCCGCACCCATAGCTTTTACACCATCAAGGTTTTCAATAGCAGGCGGATAAAATTCAGGATGGGCGATGCGCCAGGTGGCGCAGTGGGACCAATATACGCGAATTGAATCACGTATTTTCCCGCCAAGAAGTTCGTAACAAGGTACGCCAAGTTGCTTTGCTTTTGCGTCGAGCAGGGCATTTTCGATTGCCCCCAGGCCCTGGGCGACTACGCCACTAGCTGCTGGTCGGGTACAAGAGTACAAATCCGCATAGATACGCTCATGGTTTTGGACATGTTGACCGATTACCCGTTCTGCAAGGTTATTGATTACCGTTCCAACTCCAGGGGAACCAAAGCCCTCGTCATACTCACTCCAACCTACGATGCCATCTTCGGTGACCAGTTTGACGAAGTAGTAATTCCTCCAACCCGCGTCGCAACTGAGAGTGTCAATAGAAGCGACTTTCATATGTTCATACCCCCTTGTTGTGGTCGCAGATGGTTGAGTTTTCATCTGCTGAAATATGGGTTTATCAATTTAACGTGCGTTGAATCGCGGCCTTCCAGCCTGACAAGAGTTTCCTGCGTTCGGGCGCGGTGATTTTTGGATCAAAATGCGAATGTTTGCGCCAGTTGCGTACGATATCATCAAGTGAGTCGAAAACTCCGGCTTGTAAGCCTGCTAAGTATGCAGCTCCAAGGGCACTTGTTTCCATGACGTCTGGACGATCGATTCCTAAGTCTAAAATATTAGCCAGATACTGGAGTAGCCAGTCATTTTTGGTCATGCCACCGTCCACACGAAGGTTGACAGTATTGATTCCATCTTCAGCCATGGCTGCAAGGAGGTCGGCTGTTTGATAACAAGATGCTTCTAGTGCAGCGCGAGCGATTTCGGCGCGTCCCGTGGACCTTGTAATACCAGTTAGCATGCCTCGCGCCGTTGGCTCCCAATAGGGTGCACCTAAGCCGGTGAAGGCAGGGACGAGATAGACCCCGCCTGTATCCTTTATGGATTTCGCCAGCCTCTCGGTTTCTGCTGCTTCGGTGATGATATTAAGGTCGTCTCTAAGCCATTGAACTGCGGCACCAGCGACAAAAATTGAACCCTCAAGCGCGTAAGTGGTTTGGCCGGAAAGCCTGTAGCCAATAGTGGTCAGAAGACGGCTGGATGATTTGATAGGTGTTTGTCCTGTGTTAACAAGCAAAAAACAGCCGGTTCCGTAGGTACTTTTGCATGTACCTTCAGCGAAACAACATTGCCCGAAAGCTGCGGCCTGCTGATCACCGGCAATGCCTAGGATAGGGATAGAGCGTCCGAAAATTGATGGATCAGTTTGGCCAAAATGGAATGCAGAGTCATATACCTCGGGCAAGCAAGCGGCGGGCACTTGAAATAGGGCCAGGAGCTCTTCGTCCCATCGGTGTTCGTGGATATTAAATAAGCCAGTGCGACTTGCGTTAGTAGAATCGGTCGCATGCACTTTCCCCGACGTGAAGCGCCACAACAAGAAAGAATCGACTGTACCAAATAAAAGCATACCCTTGTTGGCTTGTGTGCGGGCGCCGTCCACATGATCAAGAATCCAAGCTAACTTGGTCGCTGAAAAGTATGGATCTAGCAGGAGCCCAGTCTTTGTCTGAATTGTGTCTTCAAAACCCAACTCTTGCAACTTGTTGCACGTAGCCGTGGTGCGACGATCTTGCCAAACGATAGCATTGTGTACTGGGCCTCCACTTTTCCTATCCCATAAGATGGTGGTCTCACGCTGATTGGTAATTCCCATACCTACAACCTGACCCCCCTTTGCCTCGGCTGCTTTAAATGCTTGTATTGAAACCTCTAGGGTTGCACGCCAGATCATTTCCGGGTCGTGTTCCACCCAGCCCTCTTGCGGGTAGATCTGAGGCAGTTCTTTTTGTGCCGATGCGACTATTTCCCCAGCGGTGTTAAACACGATTGCTCGAGTGCTGGTCGTGCCTTGGTCAATCGCTAACAGGAGGGTGTTTTTGTCCATGGCAACTATTGGTATGGCTCGAAAGTTGTCGGGGAAACCTGTGCGTTGGTATTAGCTTAATAGCGGACGCCGTGTGACAACCATAAATGAGATGTGCGCTGCTCCGATCCCATACTTCCTTTTGTCGTACCCCGAACAATTTGAATGATATGGTAGCCTTAATTTATGCAGGAATAAGAATTGCTGTTGTTGAATCGGATTATTATTTGTGAGGTTAGAATGGGGCATATTACTCGGCACTCAGCCGTTGTTGCATCCAACGCAGAGAGTTGCTAAGAGCCGTCATATTGGACGAGCCGAGTTCCGAAACAACCGGATTCTCCTTCCTTAAGGGATATATTTCCCCCATTGCATGCGCCTACAGTTCTCTCAAGGAAAAATGTTATTCCAGGGTGGATCCACCCGATTTCATATTGGTTTTCGACGCACACCAATCCCTCGTCTGCGTGCGAATTTTTGATAATAGAAGGCGACACAAAGACGACAAGAACACATGCAATCTGTACTGTACGACAGGTATAACGCGTCACCGATTCATCCGGTTTTCGACCAGGTCATCGACCACAGCTGGATCCGCCAAGGTTGAGATATCACCCAAACTGTCATGCTCATTAGCTGCAATCTTGCGTAGGATGCGTCGCATAATTTTTCCCGAACGGGTTTTGGGAAGTCCCGGTGACCATTGAATCCAGTCCGGAGACGCGATTGGTCCAATTTCTTTGCGCACCCACTGAGTTAATTCTGTGCGGAGCTCGTCTGAGGGATCTTCACCCATATTCAAAGTTACATACGCATAAATTCCTTGGCCCTTGATTTCGTGGGGTGCACCGACCACAGCAGCTTCCGCTACTTGCGGATGGGCCACGAGAGCGCTTTCAACCTCTGCTGTGCCCATGCGGTGGCCAGAGACATTTATTACATCGTCTACCCGTCCCGTTATCCAGTAATAGCCGTCCTCGTCACGACGACAGCCATCCCCAGTAAAATACAAGTTGTCATAGGTCGCAAAATAAGTCTGGATAAAACGTTCATGATCTCCGAACACGGTACGCATCTGGCCCGGCCAGGAATCGGCGATACAGAGATTTCCTTCACACGCGCCTTCCAGAATTTTGCCTTCGTTATCAACTATCACCGGTCGTACACCGAAGAACGGCCGTGTGGCAGAGCCAGGTTTAAGTTTGGTAGCGCCGGGAAGGGGGGTAATCAGTATGCCACCCGTTTCAGTTTGCCACCACGTATCCACTATCGGACAACGTCCATCGCCAACTACATGGTAATACCAAAGCCATGCCTCTGGATTGATGGGTTCCCCAACTGTCCCAAGAATTCTGAGGCTGCTGCGGTTAGTTTTTTGTACCGGGTCGGATCCTTCCCGCATGAGCGCCCGAATTGCAGTTGGTGCTGTGTAGAAAATCGTGACCCCGTGTTTGTCACAGACTTGCCAGCAACGTGAGGCATCTGGATAATTAGGAACCCCTTCAAACATTAACGTTGTCGCACCATTGGCCAAGGGACCATATACGATGTAACTGTGACCAGTTACCCATCCGACGTCAGCCGTGCACCAATAAATATCGTCCGATTGGTAGTCGAATACCAAGTGATGGGTTAGAGAAGCGTAAAGTAGGTAACCTGCCGTCGTGTGCAACACCCCCTTCGGCTTGCCTGTTGATCCAGAGGTGTAAAGAATAAAGAGCGGATCCTCGGCATTCATCGGCGCCGCTTCGCAATCAGATGACACGCTTAGCGCTTCTTCATGCCACCAAAAATCTCGGCCGGGAACCCACAGTATGTCGCCACCCGTTCGTTTCACGACCAGGACAGTCGTACATTCGGGGCATCTCTCAAGAGCTTTATCCACGTTCTCCTTAAGAGGAATGCTGCGCCCTCCTCTGACCCCTTCATCTGCAGTGACTAGAAATGACGATTTGCAGTCGACAATCCTATCCGCAAGAGAGTCTGGAGAAAAACCTCCAAATACGACTGAATGAACCGCCCCGATACGGGTGCATGCAAGCATTGCGTACGCCGCCTCAGGCACCATTGGCATATAAATTGTAACGCGATCGCCTTTTTTAACGCCGTGTTTTTTTAGCACGTTTGCCATTTGGCAAACCGACGTTTTCAGTTGGGCGTACGATATGATTTTTTCTGTGGTAGGATCATCTCCTTCCCAGATGATGGCAGTCCGCTCCGGAGTTCTTGCAGCGTGGCGGTCTATACAATTGGTGCTTACATTAAGTTTGCCGCCATGAAACCATTTTATGGAAACGTTATCTCGCACAAAGCTGGTCTCCTTGACCTTTTGCCAAGGTTTTATCCAATCAAGTCGATGGGCCTGTTCCGCCCAGAAACTTTCTGGATCATCTAATGACTGCTGATAAAGTCGCTCGTATGTGGCGTCATCTATATTTGCTGACTGGGATACCGCGTCAGGGACGGGGTAAACTAAAAGTTCTGACATCAGTGAACCTTTCTGGCACCATTGGTTAGTGGCGTATGCCCAATTATCCCGTCATTTTGTCGCTACGTCTACTCCTGCGCTCGCCTCAAGAATCATTGCACCATCGGCTATTCGTATTGGCAATGACGTCAGGGTGCCGCCTTTGCAGAGCCCCCATATACATTTACCGTTCTCGATTTGGAAACGGGCATCATGATTGGTACACTGGATTACGCCGGTCCTCTTGTTCATGAAACGGCCTGGCACAAAATCAAGTGTAATATGTAAATGTGGACAACCGTTAACATAGCAGTACGCTTTCTCGTCCTCCCGGATAACGAATAATCCAGGAGCACCCGGTTTGCTGTTATCGTGATCAAATGCTAGTGCATCTCCGTCTACAATGTCAGTAAGCTGACAAAAAATGCGCTCCATCTCTAGATCTTTATGTTAGCCATGCTGCATAATAGTTTCCAATGTGGGATCGAAACCGGAAGTACTGATAGACGCGATTGTTTGACCAGCGCGAGCTTCGAGAGCGCAGGTTCCGCTTTAATTTGAGCCAGCGTGACAGGCAGGGTCGCAGGAACAATCGGTTTTACGTCAACCATTCCAAAACGCCCTGAGGCATCGGTGTGATCGGGATAATATTCCCGCGTAACTTCCATTACTCCCACAATCTGTTTTTCGGTAACGGAATGGTAGAAAAAGACTTTTTCACCTTTTTTCATTTTCTTCATGTTGTTGGCAGCTTGGTAATTACGGACTCCATCCCAATGAGTCCAGCCATCACTTAAGGGGTTATCCCACGAGTAAGCTCCAGGTTCTGATTTCGTCAGCCAGCAGGCCACAGCTCATCGCTCCCTGATCCAAAGTAGCTAGACCATAGTCTAGCTGAGGACCGGGAAAAAGTACTTGGTTGACACGAACCTAACCCTGTATCACTCAGGCTTAAAAAGGAGACGAACAGGCCGTGGTTGCCGCAATCGAAATTGTCGAACTAACTCAATCGCTGATAAAATGCCCCAGTGTAACGCCTGCCGATGCTGGCGCGCTTGACGTGCTTCAGGGGGCTCTGGAGACGCTAGGATTTGTGTGTTATCGCCTGCCTTTCCGCGAAGATAACACTGGTACGGTGGACAATCTATATGCCCGATTGGGTTCAGGGAGTCCAAAT
Source organism: uncultured Alphaproteobacteria bacterium (assembly GCA_913044255.1). GTDB lineage: Bacteria > Pseudomonadota > Alphaproteobacteria > UBA7887 > UBA7887. The sequence goes on along the minus strand of CAJWOI010000047.1, from coordinate 5,808 downwards.
TTCTGTTACGCCGGCCATACCGACGTAGTGCCGCCTGGCGACATCGCGGATTGGTCGTATGCCCCGTTTGAAGCATCAGTCAAAGACGGCCTCATTTATGGTAGGGGTGCGGTGGATATGAAAGGCGCGATTGCCGCTTTTGTGGTTGCCACCAAAAAGTTTTTAGATTGTCTGTCAGATGATAACCGAACACTTTCGGGCTCTATTAGTCTGTTGATAACTGGTGATGAAGAAGGCGCTGCAATTAATGGCACTAAGAAAGTGCTTGGTTGGTTGCATGAGCATGGTGAAACGTTGGACCATTGTTTGGTTGGAGAGCCGACCAATCGTGCGGAGCTTGGTGATATGGTAAAAATTGGTCGCCGCGGCAGTCTCAACGCTGAGATTACTGTTAAAGGGGTGCAGGGGCATGTGGCGTATCCTGAGGCTGCGACAAACCCTATTCGGGGCTTAACTACAATTCTTTCGGCACTGCAAAGCCATTCGTTTGACGATGGTACAGAGAATTTTCAGACATCCAATCTGGAGGTCACCAGCGTTGACGTTGGTAATGAAGCAACAAATGTCATTCCAGCCTATGCTAGCGCCCGCCTAAACATACGATTTGGTGATGGTCAAGATAGTTCTAGTTTGAGCCATTGGATCCGCAATTTGTGTGATACATATGCAAAGGATTACAATCTTGATGTGCGTATTTCAGGCGAAGCCTTCCTGACACCTCCTGGTGCGTTTACGAGAATTGTTAGCAGTGCTGTGGAGGAAGTAAGTGGGACGATGCCAACGTTGTCTACGTCGGGCGGAACCTCTGCCGCGCGTTTTATTAAAGATATATGTCCAGTCGTAGAATTTGGTTTGGTCGGCCGTACTATGCATAAGGTAGATGAGTGCGTTTCCATCTCGGATCTTGAGATGTTATCGGGTGTTTATCGCTCTGTCCTTGAACGATATTTTCTAAAGATAAACAAATGATGTCGCTTCGTGCGGAGATCATGACTTCGCTCTTCGGCGCATGGTGTCTGTTCAAATTTGATCCCAGTGGTATGAGATATTTTAATCATACTGCGGACGGTTTTTGGCGGTCGTTCTATGCGGCATTGATAGCGTTGCCGATGTTTTTGGTTCTAAGTATCTTACACACAACCTATGCGGAAGCAGGACGCTCAACTGGTATCGGCCTCCATTTATTGCGTTACGTCTTAGGCTGGGTCGTGTTCCCAATAGTGATGGTGTGTTTGGTACAAGTCCTAGAGAGGAGGGGCCAATTCGCGAGCTATATCATAGCGATCAATTGGTTGGCGATTCCCCAGTGGACTTTGGTGTTGGTTGTGAGTTATCTGGGTATGGCTTTGGGCGGAATAGTTGGTGATTTGTTCGTTTTATCCTTGCTTATGCTGCTGTTATACTACGATTATTTTGTTACGCGTTTAGTGCTTGGCCTTGGTTTTGGAAAGACCATTTTGGTCGTTGTTATAGGCGTTTTACTCGCCGTTCTCTTAGATGCCTTGATTCTGAGCTTGGGACGAGGAGGTTAAATGTTATTTTAAGTGGTTTTTTTCAAAGTTCTCTACGCTAATATTTGTTGTGCTCAGTCGTATTCTACAGAAACTAAATAGAGACCATCCGGAGGAGCGCAGGGACCAGCACTTTCTCTATCGCGGGCTGCTAAAATATTTGCAACTTGGCCCGGCATAATTTTTCCTTCTCCAACCATTACTAGCGTGCCAACAATATTTCTAACTTGTCGGCGCAGAAAAGATCGAGCTCCGGCGGTGATGTTTATGTGGTCTCCTGTCCTCACCGATTCTAAAGTGTCGAGAGTTTTGACCGCCGATTTTGCTTGGCATTCAGCTGCGCGGAAGCTAGTGAAATCATGTTTTCCCAATAGGTGTTTGCTCGCTTCTAGCATTGCATTTTCGTTAAGAGGCCGCGGCACAAGCCAAGCCCGCCCACGTTTCACCGTTAGCGGTGCGCGCCGATTGACGATTACATATCGATAGGTCCGTCTGGTGGCTGAAAATCTAGCATGAAACTGTTCACTGACCTGTTCTACATCAAGTACTGCAATCGGTGCTGGGCGAAGGTGCGCGTTAAGAGCATCGCGTACGGTATCCGTGTCGTAGTGGCTCGGTAAAACCAAATGTGCTACCTGACCAAGAGCGTGGACACCTGAATCGGTGCGCCCCGCCGCCATACAAGCTACATGTGCACCAACAAATTTTAGAGCGGCTGTCTGGAGCGCTGCCTGTACAGAAGGGCCATTATCCTGCTGTTGCCATCCAACAAAGTTAGTCCCGTCGTACTCGATTGTAAGTTTGTAACGGGGCATTAAGGATCAACTCAGTTGTGTACCGGGTGGAATACTCGCGCCACGAAGTACGTCGGCAGTTGGCATAGATTTTCGCCCTGGCCGTTGGATTTTGCTTGGTCTTAGTGTGCCCGTCCCGCACCCAATTGTCAGTTCATCATCGATCACGCGCCCTGGCTTGGTTTTCATTTTTGTTTCCTCGATTAGGGCTGTTAGCACTTTCCAACGTTCACCTTCAAACATGAAATATGCTCCGGGATGAGGGCTTAATGCACGCACCTGAGCTCCAAGTTCTTTCGCGGATCGACTCCAAGATAAACGCTCATCCTCGGAAGTTAAACGGGAGGCGTAGGTGGCACCGCTTTTTGATTGCGGAATTTGCGACAGGGCATCGGCCTCCATGTTCGCAAGAGTTTCAACAATCATCTCAGCACCCAACTTTGAGAGGCGATCATGGAGCTTTCCCCCGTCGTCTGAGCCAATGTCTATTTCCCTTTGGGCAAGAATAGGTCCCGTGTCCAGTCCTTCATCCATGCGCATGATTGTAATGCCGGTAATTTTATCTCCGGCCATAATTGCGCGCTGAATTGGTGCGGCGCCTCGCCACCGGGGCAACAGTGAGGCATGAATGTTGATGCAACCCAGGCGCGGAGCTTCAAGAACGATTTTTGGCAATATTAGACCATATGCTACTACTACGGTAACGTCGGGCGCTAAAGCCACGATTGACTGTATCTCGCGACCATCCTTGAAGTTTGTAGGCGTCCTCGATTGCACATTCCGTGAATTGGCAGCTTCGATCATCGGACTATTCCGCAAGGTTCGCTGACGCCCTGCAGGACGAGGTGGCTGACTGTAGACGCAAAGAGGTGCATGACCGGCATGGATCAGTGCGTTAAAAGCGGGCAAGCCGAAACCAGGAGTTCCCATGAACACAAATTTGAGTGGGGTCATTCGGGTTTTAGCCTATCGTGGAGTTAAGTGTAGATCCAATAAATATGATGTCAGCGATATTCTAGTTGCGGGGTCAGTGAAACTAGAGTCCTTGAAGGGGGTTGCGTTCCGTGGGCTTTTTATCGACGCAGTCAGAAGGTTGACATTTTGCGGTGACCGGCGTTGCCATCCGAATGATCCAATTTCGAAAGTTTTCGCAGAATCATGTTGCGTTTTAATCGGGATAAATGATCCACAAACAGTCGTCCATCGAGATGGTCCATTTCGTGTTGAAGGCATGCGGAAAGCATCCCCGTGGCTTCAAGCTCGCGGTCGATATTTTGCTGATCTAAGTATCGAATCCGGGCGCTTTTAGACCGCTTGATATCTGCATACTGGTCCGGGAGCGACAGACAACCCTCTTCGTGGGACTCAAGTTCTTCGGAGGCCCAAATGAGTTTCGGGTTGACAATTTGCAGCGGGGCCACCGGTGAATCTTTCTGGGCAAGGTCTATAACCAAAATTCGCTTCGCCACACCAACTTGTGGCGCGGCAAGCCCAATCCCGGGTGCTGCGTACATAGTGTCGAGCAAATCATCCATGAATTTGCGTACCGAGCTGTCGACTCTGTCAACCGGCGTCGCTGTAATTTTGAGGCGGGGGTCAGGAGCAATAATGATAGGTAATTTTGCCATAGCAGTTCGATTTTTGAGTGGGCTGCAGAAAGAGAGATCAGGCACCAAACTGTTATGCCTCAGCGTTAAAATCGTCAAGGTTCTCTTCCGGGGCATTTGGAGCGGGTCGTGATATAATAACTGGATGGATGGCTTCTACTTCATCGTCGCGTTGCTGGCTCTAGGGTTGGTCGCGATTTCTCTCGTCACGGCAGTGGTGCTTGTCCGATTGCGTACAGCTGGTGAACAGGCACAAACATTGATCGGTAAGCAAGCGGAGTTGAGTGGTCAACTGGGCCAGATTGCCAGTGAGGCTGTGGTGCGTCAGGAGCAGCTGAGAAATACTATCGATGCCCGCCTTGACCAGGTCACGTCTCAGATGGGTGATAATCTCCGAAAAGAGGGCAAGGACAATCGCACCGCTTTAGAGAACCTTAAAGAGCGGCTGGCGGTAATTGATGCTGCACAAAAGAACATTGCGGAACTGTCAGGGCAAATGGTCAGTTTGCAGGAAGTATTATCGAACAAGCAAGCTCGTGGTGCTTTTGGCGAAATTCAGCTTAACGACCTGGTCGTTTCGGCTCTGCCGCCTGATTCGTATATTTTTCAGTTTAAGCTTACGAACGGTAGAATCGCCGATTGTCTTTTGACCTTGCCAAATCCGCCAGGGTCAATAGCAATAGATTCGAAATTTCCACTTGAAGGCTATCAGGCTTTGCGCTCGGCTAGTGATTCTGCGGCTCGGACGCAGGCGGGACGAGCTTTCAGCGCTCACGTGACGCGACATGTTAAAGACATCGCTGATCGATATATCGTCCCGGGAGAAACGGCGGACTCGGCGTTAATGTTTCTTCCCTCAGAAGCGGTCTACGCTGAGCTTCACGCCAATTTTCGTGCTGTGGTCGAGGAAGCGTTTCGTCGTCGGGTTTGGATAGTTTCCCCCACCACCTTAATGGCCACGTTGCACACTGTACGAGCTGTGCTCAAGGATACACGGATGCGGGAGCAGACAAGTGTGATACAGGCTGAAGTTGGAAGGCTCGCTGGTGATGTTAGCCGTTTGGACCAGCGGGCACAAAAATTGCAACATCATTTTGAACTTGCTTTTGATGATGTTCGCCAAATTCGTATCTCTACAGAAAAGGTAGTCCGACAAACCACTCGTATTGAGGAGGTTGAAATGGGGCAGGATAGTGCGGAGGACACAGCACCAAGGTTGGTAACGCACCGGAAGAATGCAAAAGCGCGATAAAGGTCGGCTAACGAATTTTTTTCAGTGGACGGCAATAGGCGTTGCGCGCTTTCAACACGGAACAAAAGGCCTGTGCTTTGTTGATATCCGCAAATGGACCCACTTCAATGCGGTAAAAGGTTCCTTTCGTGGGGAGAGTAACCCGTGACACTTCCTTGGATAGATTGCGCAGTGCAGCGGTATGATCCACGATGAGCTGGTCCCACCCAGATGTCGCTTGTTCAAGTTGTCGGTAAGAGGCGAGATGGACCATAAACACCGTTTCGGGTTGCTGTTTGTTATCAGTTCTATCTCGCAATGGAGCGGGTTCCTGGTGTTCTAGATCGGACCTTGCTAGAGATGGTACGGTCCCCGAAATGGCGCGTGCCTCTGGTTGCTGAACTGCTTCCGAGAACTCTGCATCATCGATTGCGCCGCGAATTCTCTGCAATGCGTTTGCGGCACGAGCGTTACCTTGCAGGGCCGATTTTTGATACCAAGTAAATGATTTCTCGAGATTTCGCTCGACTCCATTGCCATGCTCGTATGCCAGACCTAAGTCGTACTGTGCTTCGGCCACGCCAAGCCCTGCAGCACGTTCGAACGATTGAATTGCGTCGGAACTATTTCTTTGATTTCCGCGACCGGTCGCATAGGTGGCTCCA
>CAJWOI010000046.1 GCA_913044255.1 uncultured Alphaproteobacteria bacterium | reverse complement strand
AGAACGATCGCCATAATTGCCGCCATAAAAGGCATTGCGGCCAGAATAACAAGGATATTGGCAACCATTGTGTGGGTGATAGAAATGACAAAACATATGTTGCTGCCCGTGAACAGTAGGGCGCAGAACAAACCATCTTTGAAAAGATCACGTAGGGCATAAAGTGGGTTGCGCTGTTCGATCCAGGCATTGATGGCGAATAAGCTGGCGGTCATGAACAAACTGCGCCAGAACAGGGTTGTCCAAAGATCAGCCTCAATAAGGCGCAACATCAGGGCGTCCGGCGTCAGGACCAAAACACCGAAAATGGTCATTAGCAGACCGCGTTGATGGGAGTTCAGTTGGCTCATTTAGGGCGTCAATCAGCGGTGGCCGGCTAAGCATCTATTCCAAATCACAGGTGATGTTATCACCCGTGACAAACAACACAAAAAGCAGCTAAACCGTTGCTAGACCCCAGTGTGTGAAAAGATTTTACAACCGTGTGCGTGTGTGTGCAGGGGGGGGGTCTTTATAAACAATTAAGAGCCTGAATTATGAGTCGAACTGCTCGTTATAGTTCAGGACAAATTCAGGACACTTTGTTGGAAAAACTCTAAATCCGAGTGATCACTCGTCAAGTCTAATTGTGTCACGTATGATGCTTTGCAAGGTTTAAACGTTTGAATTGACTACTAATTAAGCAACAAATTTGGTCGGGGTGGACGGATTCGAACCGCCGACCCTCTGCTCCCAAAGCAGATGCGCTACCAGGCTGCGCTACACCCCGAGTGCCAATTTGAGCACCGCAAGGCGGCGTTCAGCACTGATATAGAGATTTAACCCTTTCACCCTATTTTTCGCAAATAGTTAATAACAGCCGAACCCAACCATCGTATATACGAAACTTTGAACCTGTTGGCTTGACGTAGAGACACAGCAGAGTTATTCCCACAAAAATAAATGAACCCATCTAGCACCCGATATCCAAAATATGGCTGACAATCAAGTGAAGACCAAGGCGAAAACGCCGCCAGAAGCCAAAAAATCTTCGGACTCGAAATCGAAATCGAAATCGGATGCAAGCCCGAAGTCGGGATCCACTCCAGAGTCTACGGACAAAGATTCGGTGAAAAATTCTAGTGAAAAGCCAAAAAGCTACAGCATAGGTGAACGACAAAAACCTGTGACAAATTCCTACCGCACGAGCTGGGACAGGATCTTTGGCAAAGGAAGAAAATAGTCAAAATACTCATTATGGCTTTCTTCGCCAATTTTTAACTAACGCATCTCCCTCCTCTTTTTCGGCTGCCGTCATCTGAGAAATAAGGATTTCAAGATTTTTTTCTGCGATTTTATGTCCCTGCGATTCTGCCAATGACCACCACAAATACGCAGTTACATAGTTTTTGGGAACACCTACACCGCCCGAATATATAGATCCAAGAGCAGCCTGCGCAACAACCAAGCCTCGTGCACCAGCTTGCTCATACCAACGCAATGCTTCAACGTGACTCTCGGCTACACCCTCACCATTCTCGTACATAGTGCCGAGATTAAACTGTGCCTCCGGCACACCTTGCGCGGCCGCCATCTTATACCATTTAGCACCTTCGACCGGGTCTCGTACGACACCTCTGCCGTTGCGGTAAATCACGCCCAAGTTGTATTGAGCTAAAGCATTTCCTTGTTCGGCAGCCATTCGATACCATTTCTCTGCTTCGGTATCGTCTGCTAGTACGCCCTTCCCAGTTGCGTACATCAGACCAAGGCCAACCTGTGCCCCGACGTGCCCCGCCTCCGCGAGTAGGCGCCATTCCTTTAAAGCCGCGTCGTAGGAACCTTGTTGAAAAGCTGCCATACCGCCGTCGAAATCGGCACTCGCTGACGACATAGCTGAGTAACAAATTAGCATAAGAAACAAAGCGAATACATTGTACATGATGGAGTTATAAGCCCTATCTATCTCAAGACACAGTACGTAGTCACTATATCACTAAGGACAACTAACAGGGAATCACCGTGCAAGACGCATTCCTGAAAAAATATGAAATGCATCGGCCAAATAGTAATTTCGAAATGATGGACGCTTTATTTCCTCTTCGCTGTAGTCGGATCCACCACGCAACACAAAATGCCGCGGATCAAACCACGGCACTGAATATTCTCGATAAGGATATGCAATAAAACCCGGGTATGAATGAAAGCTATTGGCACACCATTCCCAAACTTCACCAACCTCATGAAGAGTGCCACCTTGGGTAGCTGCCTCCCATTCAAATTCGTGAGGAAGTCGTGCTCCAGCCCACGTAGCGAACGCGCCAGCTTCATAACGCGTAATCCCGTTTACCGGTGAATTTTCGGCTAAATCAGCAGGTCCGTCAGGGGTAATTTCAAACCATAAACCATCCGAATCGCAGTGCCATCGTGCCGGGTGTTTGGCACTTTGACGGTCAAGCCACATGCAACCTAAGCCGGACCAAAATTTAGGATTCCGATAACCACCGTCAACGACAAATGCTAAGTATTGGGCATTACTGACCGGCTTGGAAGAAATATCAAAAGACTTCAGTGTCACCTGATGTTGGGGCAATTCATTGTCATAAGTAAATCCTAAATTTCCCCCAATAGTATAGTTTCCCGACTCGAAGGCTTGAAATGGCACTTCAGAATAGTCTGGCAAGGCTTCTGATCCCACACGATAATTATGCACAGGTAAACAGTCGTGCCAGGCCGCACGTATCATACATAAAGTTTCTAAGTGCTGCGCGTGGTGATGGATCAGAAAGTGAATTAAGTAATTATCCTCCATTATTTGGTCTGTCACGGGCGGCTCACAAGCTAACTCCAACGTGTCCCGATGTTCTCCCATTAGCCGTGCCGCCCACTCAATTAATTCATCACGTGGCGGCAGCGCCTCACCACGAGTTGCTTTCGATGTCACTTCAGGCGCATACATCTTTTGCAGACGTCTTTCCAACTCACGATCACCGCAGAGTGCGCCGCGAATCCAAACACACTCGATGTAAACACAATGACCTAAGTGCCAGCCTGAAGGGCTTAAAAGCGGGTGACATTGGCGACGGTAGTATTCTTCTAGGTCAACTGCAGCGAGAGAACTCATAGGGATATCAAGAACCGCCTGTATCAGTCGGTCCTGGAGGGAAGCTAGGCGTCGGACTGGGGAGGCGCTCACAAGGCAATTTGCTCCGGTGGAGATCCCAACGATAGAACCACCAAATGGTGTTTTGGCACTGACAACCATTCACCGGACGCACTCAATGGCTCTGAAGCGATGAGCCACCCACCCGGAAAATGCTTTTCATCGTGTCCTAGGTAAAGGCTCGGTGCATCATGATCGATTGCATGCCGGGTAGCATAGATCTTCTCACCATCAAGAATAAGAAAATTAAATAAACCGGGGGCACCCTGCATCCACACATAAATTTGTTGGAATAGCGCCCTCATCGTTTTTACTACATCATCATTGTGCTCTAGAAGCATCTGCCGCATTAGTGCAAAAAGGTATTCCGAATCAGTATTGCCATGAACATCAGCTTCGATTTCTGGTTTAAGAAAACGACGAAAGGCTGGTCGTACGTGTTCTGCAAACTCTTTAATGTATCCATTGTGTGAAAACAGAAAATTCCCAACCCCATACGGTGGTGTGTTGGCCGAAGTAACGGATTCGGGCACCGTTGCACTTCTCACATTCCCCAACCAAAATCTACTCTCCAAAACTGGGCCTAGCTGCACGATATTGCGATCCGCCCAGATGGGGGCCGGATTTACGTAACGTCGTGCAGTCCCATCATCCAAATACCAACCTACCCCAAAACCGTCCGCGTTAACCTCAGCCGTGAGCATCTCTTTAGGTCGAAAGGATTGCTCAACCAAGCTATGGCTAGGTTGGACAAGGAATTGTTCAAGACTAATCGAGGGGCCAAGATATGCAGCGTGCCGACACATGGTATTTGCCAAAGAAATCAAAATTCGTTAGATGAAAACTTGTATAAAATATACCAAATGTTAACTCCCTATAGTTGATAAGCAAGATGAGTAGGGCAGATTTGGCCCTCAAAAGTAAATATGAATAGTGTAGATAATCTAGAAAACGCGACTAAACAACGCTTTAGGTGCATTCCTGTACCCCCTGCCCGGCATGTCCCGGGCATAGAGGAAGACGCGCGAAACGGCCTTTTGTCGCGACCACGCTCTCTACCACCAAAGTATTTTTATGATGACCGAGGCTCGGAGTTGTTTGAGCGAATCTGCAAAACATCCGATTATTATCCTACCCGCACTGAGGATTTTTTGCTGCGACAGCACGCCCAAGATATAATCCAAAAAATCCAACCAAGTAGAATTTTTGAATTAGGCAGCGGCTCTTCGGTTAAAACTCAGCGTTTACTCGACGCGTGTAATGAAATCGCGCATTTCCCATCGTATACTGCTTTCGATATCTCCGAGCACGCATTGCTTTTTGGTGGAGAGACACTGTCAAACCGGTATGCCTGGCTAGAAATCAACCTGTTACTTGGGGATTACGAAGCTGGATTTAACCACATACCGCGAGAGAATGGATCTAGACTGATCCTCTTCCTTGGAAGCACCATCGGGAATTTCGAGCAGGATCGCGCGGTCCGATTTATGAATGATCTCCGTGCCAACATGTCAAGTAATGATCGTTTGTTGGTCGGCTTTGATCGGGTCAAGGATGCACGCATATTAAATGCAGCATATAACGATAAAGAAGGTGTTACAGCTGCTTTTAATTTAAATATCTTGAACGTCTTGAACAACGAACTCAGCGCAAATTTTGATCCTGAGAATTTTAAGCATTCTGCATACTATGACACTGAGAAATCACAGGTGGAAATGCATCTAATTTCGTCATGCACCCATTTAGTCACCTTGAGTACTTTGGGCACTACCATAGAGATTAGAACTGGCGAACGCATCCGTACAGAGATCAGCAGGAAGTTTACAAACAAATCTTTGCATAATTTACTTGGGCAAGCCGAATTGGACGTCGAGCAGGACTTCGTCTCTTCGGACGGTTATTTTTCTTTGGTGCTGGCCAAGCTGGTCTAACTTAATAGACTCGCCCCTAGTTGGCCAATAACAGTTGCCCATTGGCGGCTGGGCCACCTTAAGGCATAATCCCCGTCCAGCGTCCGAAGTCTGGAATGATTAACTCTAACTGGGGCGGAGCAACTCTCTTGCGCCACAGCATTTCGTTATTTTTTATCCTGGGTGGCACCTGGTTGTTATTGTCTGGTCATATGGAGGCATTGCCTCTGATTCTAGGCGCGATATCCTGTACGTTTGTGGTCTACTTGACGCGACGAATGGATATTATCGATGGGGAGAGCCATCCAACTCATTTGGGTTTTCGACTGCCAAGCTACTGGGCTTGGCTTGGCTGGGAAATATGCAAAGCTAACTTCGACGTTGCGTGTCGGATTCTTGACCCAAAGTTACCAATTGAACCACGCTTGTTTGAACTGGAATTGCGTCAATCAAGCGACCTCGAGAAGGTGATTTATGCCAATTCGATCACACTTACACCGGGAACTATAACCACAAATATAGACAAAGAGCATATCCAGATTCATGCCCTCAGTGTCGAAGCCGAGAGAGAGATGCGCTCCGGCAAAATGGCTGCAAAAGTTGCGGCACTGGAAACATCACAGTGACTAGTTCTTTTGCCATAGTGGGAGCAGCGCTCCTGTTCGCAATGGGACTCGCAGTGGTACGCGCAGTAGCTGGACCAACGTTGTTTGATCGAATTCTTGCCGCCAATAGTTTTGGCACAAAAACCGTACTATTGCTTGCTATCCTAGGGTTCCTTGTTGGACGGCCAGACTTCCTCGACCTCGCCTTAGTATATGCGCTAATCAACTTCGTTGGGGTCATCGCAGCCCTAAAGCTTATCAAATTTGGCCGTTTTTCAGATCCCAAACCTCCAATCGGAACTTGATGTTTGCTCTCGACATAATGAGTTGGATCCTACTAGGGATAGGAACCTTATTTCTTTTGACCGGTGCTGTAGGGTTAATTCGCCTACCTGACTTTTTCTCACGCATGCATGCGGCCGGACTGATTGATACGCTAGGTGCTGGGCTCATCCTTGTTGGCTTGATGATCGAAGCGGGTTGGTCATTGAATCTTGCCAAGCTTGTCCTAATTTTATTATTTCTGCTTGTTACCAGCCCCACATCAAGCCATGCCCTCGCACATGCTGCTTTGGTTCACGGCCTCAAGCCTTGGCGCCACCCAAAAGACAACAGACAAGCTCAAATAAATATAGATGGAGACAAAGCATCGAACCACTGATTGGCATCGGTCTACTATTGTTTCTATTGCTCACGGCGACTGGCATCCTTTTGGTCCGCAACCTGTTCGCAGTAGTAATACTTAGCGGCATCTACAGCTTGTTGATGGCTGGCACCTTCACGATCCTGGATGCAGTTGATGTAGCTTTTACGGAAGCAGCGGTTGGCGCTGGCATTAGCACAGTGCTACTTCTTGCAGCCTTGGGGGTGGTCGGCCAGGAAGACCGCGGCAAAAATCGACGAGCTCTGATTCCAATCGCAGTCGTTGTTTTAGCGGGCGTCATGTTAATTTATGCCGTTCCAGAGATGCCACCATTTGGTAACCCGGAAGCACCGATTCATGGTCACGTGGCACCCCGGTACATCGAGGAAACACCCAGTGTGATCGGCATACCGAATGTCGTTACCGCGGTCCTTGCCGATTATCGTGGCTTCGACACACTCGGTGAAGTAACCGTGATCTTCACCGCCGGAATTGGCGTGCTCCTTTTGTTTGCCGGCCGACGGAGAAAACATAAATGAGCGAACATTTAATTTTACGTGTGGTCATAAAATTTCTCATTCCCTTTATTTTTCTTTTTGCGCTTTATGTTCAAGCTCATGGGGATTACGGGCCCGGCGGTGGTTTTCAGGCCGGCGTGATTTTTTCTGCTGGTTTTATCCTTTACGGTATGATCTTTGGCTTGCAACGATTGCGTAGCGTTGTGCCCCCGCATTTGATTTTGGCGTTAATCGCTTTTGGCCTTTTGCTGTATACAGGAGTGGGGTTTGCGACCATGTTACTCGGCGGGACATTTCTGGATTACGGATATCTCTCCCACGACACCATCCACGGCCATCACTACGGTATTTTCTTGATCGAACTTGGCGTTGGAATCACTGTGGCATCCGTGATGATTGCTATTTATCAAACTTTTACTGCGCGCGCTGAAGAGACCACAGACGAAAATGTCGATACTGGGTAATTTCAATTACGTGATTGCGATCACGCTTTCTATGATTGGTTTTTACGTTCTCATTGAACGTGGGAACCTGATCAAAAAATTAGTTGGATTAAACGTATTTCAAACCTCTGTTTTTCTTCTTTACATCTCGATGGGAAAAATAGAAGGAGGCACCCCTCCAATCCACTACGAGGGCATCGCACCGTTTTCTAACCCATTGCCGCACGTATTGATTCTAACCGCAATCGTAGTTGGTGTTGCCACTCTCTCAGTTGGATTAGCCTTGGTGATACGTATACGAGATGCGTACGGAACTATCGAGGAAGATGAAATTCAGGCCCTGGATGCTGAATCTGGAGCCGCCGAATGATTTTTTCCAACCTAGCAGCTCTCCAGGTTGTGGTGCCGCTAGTAGGAGCGCCACTATGCACACTCTTTGGCAGAGGAATACTGGCATGGGCCCTGAGCACAGCCTTAACTTGGCTTGCGTTTGCAATCTCGGTTTCTCTCTTAATGCAAGTCCTATGCTGCGGAACAATCAATTATGTGATGGGCGGATGGCTCGCACCGTGGGGCATTGAATACCGGGTCGACCATCTCTCTGCTTTGGTGTTGCTCCTAATAACTGGGGTTGCGTCCGCTGTTATGCCCTTCGCGTATCAAAGCGTCGCTAGAGAAATTCCAAGAGAAAAGCATCGCCTTTTTTATACGGCCTACCTGCTCACTTTTACCGGCTTACTTGGCATGGTTATTACGGGTGATGCATTTAACGCATTTGTCTTTATGGAAATTTCATCTTTGTCAGCATACGTGCTGATTGCCCTAGGAAAGAATCGACGCGCGCTATATGCGAGCTTTCAGTACCTGGTGCTAGGCACAATAGGTGCAACGTTCTTTGTAATTGGGGTCGGCTTGTTATACATGATCACTGGAACACTCAATATGGTTGATTTGAGTGAACGCTTGAGTGGCCAGCACGACAGTCGGGTATTTCTGGCAGCGGTTGGTTTTCTAGTTGTTGGACTAAGTCTAAAGCTTGCGCTTTTCCCCCTTCATCTCTGGTTGCCCAACTCGTACGCCTATGCACCATCCGTGGTTACAGTGTTACTTGCGGCGACCGGCACCAAAGTTGCTGTTTATCTGCTGCTACGTTTTATTTTTACGGTTTTGCAAGTCCACCAGCAGCCTGATTTACTACCTGTAGTAGACCTATTGTTTCCGCTTGCACTCATCGGCATGTTTGCAGGCTCAGTAGTTGCCATATACCAGACTGATGTTAAACGCCTGCTTGCGTACTCAAGCATCGCCCAGATGGGCTACATTCTACTCGGCATATCTATGGCTTCTGAGCGTGGATTAATTGGGGCGATAGTACATGTATTTAATCATGGCGTGATGAAGGCTGGACTGTTTGTCGCAGTTGGCGCGATCGCCGTACACGCAGGTGGGACGTCTATTCAAAACCTCGCCGGCCTTGGAAGGCGCATGCCGTTTACTATGGCCGCATTTACAATATGCGCGCTTAGCTTGATAGGCATACCTGGTACAGTTGGATTCGTTAGTAAATGGTATCTAGTCCTAGCAGCCCTAGAGACTGGCACAACGAAAGGATTCATGGCAGCAATAGCAGTAGTCTCTGCTTCGTTATTAGCGATAATTTACGTTTGGCGCGTTGTAGAAGTCGCATATTTTACAAACCCATCTGATGGTGAAGCATCTGTAGCCGAAGCATCTTGGCAAACCCAGTTTAGCTTGTGGATATTCTCAGGCTTATGTGTAGCGTTCGGCGTGTCTACAGACCTGACCGCTGGTGTGGCTCTCCTCGCAGCCCGGACTCTTCTGGATATAGCCCCATGAGCTCGAATACTGCTATTGCTTTGGCTCCTGTCATTCCATTTCTTGGTGCAGTGTTGATCGGGTTGGCCAGACGTAATCCCAACATCCGCGAAGGCATCACTTTTATCGCTGCGGCCTCCCTGTTCCTCCTAGTGCTGTCCATAACTCCCTCAGTTTTTGCCGGCGCACGACCCTCAATAACAATATTTGACCTTTTACCGGGGTTAGCAATCGCCTTTGAAATTGAACCACTCGGTATGTTGTTCGCATTAATTGCATCATTTTTGTGGATACCTAATTCCATATACTCAGTCGGCTATATGCGTTCGCACAATGAATCCAATCAGACTCGCTACTACATTTGCTTTGCCTTATCTCTGGCCAGCGCAATCGGGCTCGCCTTTTCGGCCAATTTGGTAACCATGTTCCTGTTTTATGAGGCACTGACACTTAGTACCTACCCTTTGGTTACGCATGCGGGAACAGCGAAAGCAAAACGAGCAGGACGCCTCTATTTGGGACTATTGTTGGGCACTTCGATCGGCTTTCAACTTCTTGCCATTATTGGCACCTATGTTATCGCCGGAACTACGGATTTCAGACCCGGCGGCATTCTTGCAGGACAAACAGGACCGGGCGTTATCGGAGTACTGTTCGCTCTGTACATGTTCGGAATCGGAAAGACCGCGATAATGCCGTTTCATCGCTGGTTGCCGGCAGCCATGATTGCACCAACCCCGGTGTCGGCGCTGCTTCATGCAGTGGCGGTTGTGAAAGGCGGCGTATTTGTAGTGCTGAAGGTGATAATCTATGTATTCGGCCTTGACTTGATGCAAAGCTCTCATCCCGGTGAATGGCTCATGTGGCTTGCCGCATTCACTATTCTTGCTGCTTCTCTCATCGCCCTGACTAAAGACAACCTCAAAGCACGACTTGCCTATTCCACGGTAAGTCAACTCTCATACATCGTGTTAGGAGCAGCGTTGGCCACGGGGACCAGCATACTTGGCGGTGGCCTGCATATTATTACCCACGCCTTTGGAAAAATTACCCTGTTCTTCTGTGCCGGCGCGATCATGATTACTACCCATAAAGAAAATATCAGCGAGATGCGGGGAATTGGGCGGACTATGCCTTTGACGATGTTTGCATTCCTTATTGGTAGTCTCAGTGTTATCGGACTACCGCCGTTCGCTGGCGCTTGGAGCAAATGGTATCTAGCGGTCGGCGCGATGGAAGCAGACCGAGCCTTTTTTGTTGCCGTGTTGGTAATCGGCAGCTTGCTTAATATTGCGTATTTAATGCCAGTAGTCATACAGGCCTTCTTTCCGGAAGAAAATTCGACTCAGTTCAAAAATGAGATACGGGAAGCCCCGCTCGCCTGCCTTATTCCCATTCTGCTGACTGCTGCTGGCTGCGTGATTATTTTCGTTTATCCGGACCCCTTCCACGTTCTGCTCCAACAGATAGTTAGACGATAAAATACAATGATGGAAAAACAATATTGGTTAGACAAGCCAGGCAACGTGAAAAGGCTTTTGGTGGGGCTTTATCTACTGTGCGCTGGACTTCTATTAACTGACGCGCTGCATCATCGCCACTCCATTCTACAAATGGAGGATTGGTTTGGCTTTTATAGCGTTTATGGATTCGTTGCCTGCGTGATTTTAGTTTTAGCCGCGAAGGAATTTCGCAAACTGGTAGCTCGGCCAAAGGACTACTACGAGAACAATAATGATCGGTAATGTTCCCCCGTTCCTGATCTTTTTTATGGGCGCCTGTTTGATTTTTTTAGCTCCTCAACGCTGGCGGGGATGGGCTTCCCTACTAGTCACACTTTTAGCGTTGCTAAATTTTGCTTCTCTGTCACACGGTACGTACTGGAAAGTGCAAGTGCTCGAGTACAGCCTTACCTTTGGCAGAATAGATACATTGAGCTACTTGTTCGGATTGCTTTTCCATATCGCAGCGGTGATCGCGACCTTGTACGCAGTACACGTCCGTGATTCGTTGCAAAACCTTACCTCGCTCTTATATGCGGGTGGAGCCATCGGAGCCGTTTTTGCCGGCGACCTAATCACCCTATTCATATTCTGGGAAACAATGGCCATCACGTCGACATTTCTTGTTTGGGCTCGACGCAGCGCGGAGTCCAATCGCACCGGACAACGATATCTTTTGGTACAAATTACCTCAGGATTGCTGTTGCTCGTTGGCGCAGCTTCACATTTGGGAGCAACAGGATCTATTGCTTTTGACCAAATTGACGTTGGGACCATGGGTGGTGCTTTGATCTTCATCGCATTTGGCATCAAATGTGCTTTCCCGCTTTTACATGGTTGGTTAGTTGATACCTATCCTCAAGCCACTCCAACAGGAACTGTTTTCCTGAGTGCATTTACGACCAAGCTTGCCGTATATGCACTGGCCCGCAGTTTCCCGGGGACCGAGGTCCTTATTTACCTGGGGGTCACGATGGCGATGTTCCCCATCTTCTATGCTGTGATTGAAAATGATCTACGCCGAGTGCTCAGTTACAGCATGATTAATCAAATTGGATTCATGGTATGTGGCATCGGATTAGGGACGGAGCTCGCGCTGAATGGAGCAGTGAGTCATGCTTTCAACGACGTTCTATTCAAGGGTTTGTTGTTCATGAGCATGGGAGCCGTGCTGCACATGACAGGACGCATTAATGGGACCGACCTGGGCGGACTATACAAATCCATGCCTATTACGACCTCCTTATGCATTGTCGGCGCAGCGTCGATTTCTGCATTCCCATTGTTTTCCGGGTTCGTATCAAAGTCGATGGTTATGGTGGCCGCTGCCGAGGAAGGCCACGCCGTGGTTTTCCTATTACTATTATTTGCCTCGGCTGGCGTGTTTCACCACGCGGGAATCAAAATACCTTATTTTGCATTTTTTGGACACGATGCAGGAATTCGCACCCGCGAGCCA
>CAJWOI010000045.1 GCA_913044255.1 uncultured Alphaproteobacteria bacterium | reverse complement strand
TTCAATATTTTTAAAACTTTCAAAACAAGCCGAGAAACCTACTACTTCCCTGCCATATAGTCGTTGATATCTCCACCACTCATGAACAACATGATGGCAAAAACATTGCATGCAATAAACCGTTTCTCGCGATCTTATCCAATCAAACTACGTCATCAGCTTTTAATGCCACAACTCTATCATGGTCGTAATCTATCCAATCATTAAGAATTTCCGACGTATGCTGACCAGCCGTGGGAACTGGATACCGAACGGATAAGTCGGTATCAGATAATCGTGTAGCAAATCCATGCATTGGAATTTTTCCTGCCTCTGGATGCTCAATTTCAATAATTTGCCCACGATGTCGAAGTTGAGGGTCATCAATTACATCGGAGATCTCAGCCACCTTGGCACACGGAACACTGAATCTAGCCATAGTTTCGACAATCTCGTCTGCCGTCCGAACACACATCCACGGCTTAATCATTTCCTCCAAGGCATCGACGTTGGAACGGCGATCCGCATTGCATCCAAATCGGCTATCCATTCCTAGATGGGTAAGTCCAGTTGCCTCAACAAACCTAGCAAATCGCGAATCTCCCCCTGCAACAATTTGCACGCGTGCTCCATCGGAAGTCACATATGAATTGGATGGAGCGCCGAATCGATCCCGATTTCCAAGTCTCTGAGCTTCCTCCCCCAGCAACCGGTAAGCTGGGATCGCAGTCATTAACATTGATAGCGCGCTATCGATTAGAGAAGACCTTACTATTTGCCCAACACCGGTGGTGTTCCTTGCCTGCAAAGCCGCCAATATACCAAGGGTCGTATGTAGCGCGGCAGTGTGATCGACTACTGTTGTTCCCATCAAAGTAGGAGGGCCATCGGGAGCGCCCGTCATTGACATCAATCCACTTGCCGCCTGTGCAATCGCATCAAAGCAAGGTCGATCTGAGTTCGGCCCCTCGTGCCCATAACCGGAAATTCTTGCCATAATCAATTGAGGATTGAGCTCATGCAAAACCTCCCATCCACAACCCATTTTCTCCATTATTCCTGGACGAAAATTTTCGATTAAAATATCGGCCTCTGTAGCTAATTTACGCAATATTTCCTGGCCAAGTGGATCCCGTAAGTTAAGAGTGATGCTCTTTTTGTTTCGATTAAACACCATAAAAAAAAGGCTATCGCCACCGATAAGAGGCTCTATTCCACGAGTTTCCTCCCCGGTTTTTATCTTCTCAATTTTTATGACCTCAGCCCCAAGATCACCAAGCAACATCGCGCAGTAAGGACCCGCGATATACCTTGAGACATCGACTACCTTGACTCCCTGCAATGGTCCTATCATAGCTTTTCAGACCTTGTTGTTTCTATAAATACGGGCCCGTTTGCCCAATACACAGCCACTTAACTTCTTGCGGGCATTCCCCCCCGCAACAGGCCCATACCAGAATCAACTGTAATAAGTTCACCAGTTATATTTGGGGCCCCCTCCAGTAGCCACACGACAGTACTTGCGATATCTTCAGAAGTATTAACGGACTGCAGTGGTGTTGACGATTTTATGTGAGCAACCATTCGGTCCGTCGCCTCCTCCCCGATTGCCTTTCTATGCCAGCCACTTTCAATATAGCCTGGACATACCGCATTAATTTTGATCGCAGGACCAAGCGCACGTGCCATAGCAACCGTAATTGCATTCAAAGCTCCCTTTGAACCAATATAGGCAAGGGATGAACCGATGCTATAAATGCCAGCAACTGACGATACGTTGACAACAGCACCCAGGCCAGTCTTCTCCATATGCGGCGCAACTGCGCGCACCATCTGAAATGCGCCAATCGTATTGACCGCGTAAATCTCCTGAAAATCTGCAGCCGACAACCCTTCTAGGTCATGATGGGCACAGAATTGGGTCGTGCCGGCGTTGTTGACTAACCCATCTATACGACCCCATCTGTCGATAGCAGCCCGCGCGAGCGAGCGACAATCTTCATCTACGGATACGTCGCCCCGTTGAACAATCACATCACCGCCTGATTCTCGGCAAGCTTTGGCAACCAATTCCGCTTTCTCAACCGAACGAGAATAGTTGATCACTACCTTAGAACCCCGCTCAACCAGAATACGTGCGGTCGCAGCCCCTGATCCACTGGCGGAGCCAGTGACAATGACTACCCCGCCATTCAAATTGATCATTTCTCGCGTTTCCCCTCTTTTCCTCGACGTATTGACGATATATTTACAACGTTGACGTTACCACATTCGGAAATACTGTCACGGAGCCCGTACCATATAAAACCGTTCCTTGGGAAATTTCGGCCAAAAATATTCTCCACCTTCTCGATGGAAATTTATTGAAATATCTATTATTAAGAAAATGATGACGTCGGTAACGCAGTCTCACTTACTGAATCGCAGCGTTAATTCGAGGCATAACCTCCTCCGCCATTAGCCGCATGGAACGCTTTGCCAATTCCTTATCCATCCAGTCATGTCCGGCATAAAGAAGAGTCCCGAAATCGCCCACTATTTCTCTAAACTCTAAAAGCTGGTCTACAACTTGAGTAACAGTGCCGCGGATTACCAACTGGTCCACAATCGTCTCCAAGTTTAGAGAGTCATCAGCTTGCTCTTTATGAGTTTTGAACAGATTTGCTCGTCCGCCACGCATCAGTTTGGTATATAAAGAATGAAAATAAAAATAATATGGGCCATCCTGACCTGTCGCATATGCTTCCGCTACACCACTATCGTCAGCAACAAATATACTTTTGGCCACTCGCCAGTTAGCTGGCGTTGCCTCCCGCCTAGCCTCTTCGCATCCTTCAACATAGTTTGGCCAGTGAGATGCCACCCAAATCGGCTGGAGAAAATTTGCTGAGATTGGTTCCCAACCTCGCGCTGCCGCAGCCTTAATACCCTTTGAAAACGGCGCCACCGCGGTCACAACGATGGGTGGATGGGGCAATTGGTACGGCTTACCAATAATCCCTTGGCCAATTTCCGGGATCATTGTTTTTTCAGTAGAAATATTCCAGAAGTCACCTTTTAAATTGTACGGAGCGTCCCCCGACCAAATTTTTAAAATAAGGTCAATTCCCTCGAGAAACATGGCAGTTCTATCGCGTTCTAAATTTCCAAATACTTCTGCATCTGACATCAGGCCGCCCGGACTAATCCCAAATAAAAATCTTCCTTTCGCCATGTGATCTACCATAGCTACTTCAGCGGCTATTCTAACTGGGTGGTTGTTTGGGATGTTTACTGTTCCAGTTCCTAAAGTTATGTTTTGCGTCTGTTCTAAAAGCCACGCGATAAAAATCAACGAAGAGGTGATATTTTCAGCCTCGTCAGTTATGTGTTCTCCAAAAAACCCTTCTATGAAGCCAAGCTTTTCCGCCAAGATAGTCATTTCAAAATCTTCGCGAAGCGTCTCAAATTGTGGGCGGTGAGGGGGATGAATCGGCATTGTAAAAAACCCCAGATCCATGACACTAACTCCACTATAAATTAATTTATTGAAGGAAAATTAAACAAGACTTCCCAATCCACCTCAGTAAAGTCTCCTTAGATTCAGGATTCTCGGGAGACCCCATGCCACTACTTTGTATTGTAACTACTACTACATCGTTATTCCAACTTCATGCCCCGAATGAATCGCTGCTGCCATGCCCCTAGGGGCATCGCAATCGCCAATACTTCGCACAAAAAATACTGACCCGCTTGCACTCATAATGAGTGAATCATCAACCTTTCTCGGCGTGACATATGTCAAACAGGTCACTTCTCTGATTTCTGATTCATCTCCATTAAGGGTATTTTTGAGAAACAAGGTCTCATCGTTCAATGCTACAGGAACCGAAGACGCTAAAATTTCAATCCGTAAACTTGATAGACGCCGCATAACGCCGATAAGAGATATATAGTTAACCTTTGTTCCAATTGTCATTTTTGGAGTGACGATTATCAATTTTTGGTACCGTAGAGCTAAAAGCTCTGCTGCCGCATATACGGCTGCAGTGTGATCCTGATCAAAAAGGACTGCTGTGCCTTTTCGTGCTTTGTCGTTCTGCAATAACTCTCTTGATACCGAACGAAGGTCTAAAGCCGTACTATCTTTGTTTAAGGTCTCCGGCCAACTCAACTGCGCTCCAGTGGCAAATACTACACACTGCGGATCCTGCTCATCAATCTCCTCCAAAGATACTCGCCGCCCAAGTAGGAAATGGACTCCAGCCTTCTCAGCACGACCTCTTTGAAAATCAATTGCTCGGGCTATATCAGCACATCCTGGCAAACAAGATTCTAAGTGCGCTTTCCCTCCGACATTGGATGAGGTCCCAAATAGCGTAACGTTGTGTCCACGCGCAGCAGCAATCCAGGCCGCCTCTAAGCCAGCTACTCCCGCCCCCACGACGACAACACGTTTTTGTTCGATTGCACGCTCCAATGGCCCATTATTTTCGGCGGGCGTGCCTAATTCTGGATTATGTACACAGGAAATACCGCGACCCAAATGCACTTCACCCCAACAATAATTACAGGAAATACACGGCCGTATCTCGTCTCTTCTATTCTCTCGGGATTTGTTTGCCCATTTAGCATCACACAGCAAAACCCGACTCAAACCGATCAGATCCCCATTCCCTTCTACAAGCGCGCTTTCTGCTTCCTCCGCAGTCCGTATCCGCCCCATCGTCATAATAGGTATGTCACCAGATACTTTTCGCATCCGGCCATGCAGCTTCAGATACGGCCCGGCCTCAAAATGCATGTCAGGCAAGTGGTTTTCCAAGCTTGCGGTAGAATTTCCTTGGCTAAATGCAAAATAATCAAGCTCTCCCAAAGAAACAAAGCACTCGACGATTTTCTCAGCTTCATACGGATCAATTCCCCCAATCACGCCCTCATCGCAGGGCATTTTGAGGCCGATCAGAAACTGTTTCCCGCATTCTTGCCGTATTTTTTGTATCAACTGCTTTACGAATTTCAAACGCCCCTCACGATTGACGCCATATTCATCATCCCGATCATTTGAAAACGGCGACATAAACTGCGTAAGCAAATAACCGTGTGCCCCGTGCAACTCCACGCCACTAAAACCAGCTCTTTTAAGTCTCTCGGATGATTCTACAAAACTACTTATGAGTTCATTTATTTCTTTATGGCCAAGCTTATGTGGGACCGTCCAACTTAAAGGATCTGGCTTTGACGTTGCGCTTACAGGTGTAACCAAGGGGTCCCACAACTGCTGTCGCCCAACATGGCCAATCTGTCCGACAAGTCGGCAGTCTTCTCTTTCGACCGTTTCCGCCCAGACCTTTAAAAGTGATAAGTTTTTTTCATCAAAGACGTTCACAAGAAATGGGTTCGCAATTGAAGTATAGTGCACAGGCATTAACTCGGTGACAATCATCGCAGTACCGCCTTCTGCCCGTGCACGATGATGATCGATAAGGCGTTGAGTTGGTCTGCCGTTATGTCCATATGCTGTCACTGTAGCGGTGTGCACAATACGGTTTCGAAGCGCGTGTTCACCAACAGTAATTGGACTAAAAAGAGTGGGATACTTCATGGAGTGTTAACCATATCTTGTGATTCAAACTTGACCTGCCTAGCCACGAAGACCCAATCTAGTGCACAAGATCTTTCGTGGCACGAAGAGTGCAACAATACACGAATAGTGCACGGTTAAAGAGAATTTTATGGCCACGCTCGTGCTAGGCAAAACGACTCTGAAACGCATGTCGTCTTCATTGAAGGAAATGGGCGGCAACTCTTTGAGTTCCCACTCTGTTGTTTCATGCGGCTATCGAGGTACTCTCAGCCACCATTTCACCATCGTAGAGGCGATTCGTCGTAATAGTATTTCACCTGCAGCTATCATCACTAACGAAGCCCATGAAAATCCTGTTCCACTTCAACATACGGTGGAAACGATAACCGGGTTCCTATCAGGCATATCACTACTCACGGTTTCAAAAATCACGACCTTAAACCAGACTTGGAAGAAAGTTCCTGATCTTCAGAGACCGATACGAATTCCCATCGGTTAATTTTCAGGCTAACCTCGCAATCACGATGCCGATTCATTTTACTGAAAAGCAACGGAAGAAGGATCCAAACATGCGACTGTCTCAATTGCTAGTAATAGGATTGGCGTTGTTGCCTCTCTCAATCTCAGAATCAATATCCCCTGCCAAGGCGGAAATAAAACTTAAAGCTGCTAGTTTCTTACCCGCCCGTTCAGTGTATGCGAAGTATTTCTATCGTTGGGTTGATGAGCTTAACACCCATTGCGAAGGAAACTTAAAAATCAGTATTGTCGGCCCAGAGGCCGTAAAATCTCTTGAACAATGGAGGACATTAAAAGACGGCGTTATTGACCTGCACTACGGACCACCAAATTATTACAAAGGGGTTTTGGCAGAAGCTGATGTCACGAGTCTAGCGAACACAAGCGCGGCGGAGCAAAGGGCCAACGGTGCGTGGGACATTATCAACAGGCTCCACAATGAAAAGATGAATGCGTGGTATCTCACACACATCAGCGGTGGTGTTAAATTCTTTCTTTATACAACAAAACCGCAAAAAAATGGCCGATTTGAAGGGTTTCGCCTTCGGTCGACCCCCATTTATGACGACTTTTTTCGCTCTCTTGGTGCGGAACCGGTGCGTATGGCTCCTCCTTCCCTTTACACCGCGCTGGAACGAAACACGGTAGATGGATACGGCTGGCCACTTTGGGGCATCACGGACCTTGGTTGGCACAAGCATACAAAATATCGACACGGGCCCGGTTTTTTCAACGCTATCGTCAACATACTTGTTAATCTTGACCGTTGGGATTCCCTTTTGGATAACCAGCGTCAGTGTTTGACCGACATGTCAATATGGCTAGAGAGAAAATTTCCTGAATGGCGCACAATCGAAAATGAAAAACAAATTACCGCACAAATTTCCGCGGGAATCACATATATCGATATGGGTACAGACTTTCCAAACCTAGCCCACCAAATACATTGGGATACTTTGATGAAAGAAAACCCGACTATCATTGGTACACTACGAAATCTTTTAGTCCGTTAAAACTTTCCTCCCATTTTGAAATAACAAAAGTACACCTGCACGAATATTTATAGACAGACATTTGGATATTCATTCAAAACACCTGAAGAGTTCGGAGTTAGTCGACATACTAACGAACGGCCTTGCCGTAGCAGCAGGTACCGTTTTATGTGCTCTTACATCATTAATATGCCTGGACGCTATTGGAAGAAGCTTAATCAAATTCCTTGGCAACTCGGATTGGGGATACACCATCCCCTGGGCATTAGAGGTAGCGGAATACGGACTTTATCTAGTGACATTTTTAGGTGCCCCCTGGGTATTGCGCGAAAATGGTCACATTGCCGTAGACCTGCTAGTGGAGCGTCTTGAGCCCAATTCTCGGCGTTGGGCCTTGATAGCAGCTGATATAGTTGGAACGCTCGTCTGTGTTGTACTATTTTTTTACTCCTGTCGGGTGTGGTGGACATCCTTTCAAGAGCGAGTTCTGATCCACAAAACTTTTATTTTCCCTGAGTGGATTCTGTTAAGCATCGCTCCGATAACATTTCTTGTGATGGCCATAATAATGGTACGCCATGCGAATCGTCCCTTGACCGATTCATTACGTAAGAAACTTGACGCCGGGCTGTAAGCGTATGGAATGGTATTATGTGCTAGCCATATTAATTGGCTCCCTGCTTTTTTTCATGCTTCTTGGCCTGCCGGTGGTATTCGCGTTCTTTGCCGCAAATATCATTGGCGCAATGATCTTTATGGGCGGCGAAAAAGGTGTGGCACAGCTGGTCCGAAATGCCATCGATTCCACACAAAGCTTTTCCCTACTACCCATACCTCTATTTATTTTTATGGGCGAAATCATGTTTCACACAGGGGTCGCGGCACGGGCCATCGATGCGGTAGATATGCTAATTGCACGCGTTCCAGGCAGGCTATCGTTGGTAGCTATAGCAGGAGGCACCCTCTTTTCATCCGTCTCCGGATCTACCATTGCCAACACAGCCATGTTGGGGAGCACGCTTTTACCTGAAATGTACAAGCGCGGTTACAAACCAGAGATAGCTATCGGGCCGATCGTGGCCGTTGGCGGAATAGCGATGCTGATCCCCCCTTCAGCACTCGCGGTTCTTCTTGGAAGCGTTGCAAGAATTCCCATCAGCGACCTACTTCTTGCCTCGATAATACCCGCTCTCATTTTAGCCGCTTTGTTTTACCTATATGTCACGATACGCTGCTGGTTAGATCCCACCATCGCACCAACCTATGACATCAGTGGAATGACTTGGTGGCAGCGTATTAAACCCTTTCTTATTTATGTTCTGCCGTTGATAAGCATCTTTGTAGTCGTCGTCGGAAGCATTGTTGCTGGTATTGCTACCCCCACCGAGTCCGCAGCCCTTGGCACCGTATCGTCTCTCATTATAGCGGCAGCCTATCGGTCACTGCGTTGGAGTAACTTTATTGAGTCGGTGCGACAGACTGTCCGATTCAGCGTGATGACACTATTTATAATATGCGGGTCCATCACTTTCTCACAAATACTTGCGTTCTCCGAAGCATCGGGCGGACTTACCGACGTTATTTTGAACTCCGAACTAGCTCCACTTTTCATTTTACTCGGAATGCTTGCAATCCTTATGATTTTGGGATGTTTCATGGATCAAGTGAGCATGATTATGATCACAATGCCACTCTACATGCCGGTGGTTGAGCAACTGGGCTACAACGTTGTGTGGTTTGGCGTCTTAACACTAATGATCATGGAAATCAGTTTAGCAACACCACCCTTTGGATTGTTACTTTTCGTAGCCAAGGGAGCGGCCCCAGAAGGGACAACCATGCGGCAGGTTATAATTTCTGTCCTACCATTCCTCATTCTAGCGCTGTCCGTAGTGGCATTAATAATTCTGCTTCCGCAGGTCACCCTTATCCTACCGGAATTAGTTTCAGACTGAGACGCACATTACTGCCCCTACGCGTAGAAATATCCGATTTTGCACATCACCCACAACGAATACCAACGATAGGAGATGCTGCACAAACCATCGTTTTAATAACCTGTTATAATCCCCACTTGAATGCTGTCCGGGTCTTGCAGATAAACCGATCCCTTCTCTACCGTTCCATGTAAAGAATAATTAATTCCCATCGTATTGAGCCTAGAGATGAGTTCCTCAAACCCTACCCTAGCTGCCTTCAGAGCAACATGATGCATGTTGCCTATCCCACGCACGGTGGGTTCATTACCATGCTCGGGAAAATCAAAAAATGCCAGCGAATTACCTCCGCCCATATCAAGGAAAATATGCGTAGAGGTAGGGTCATCTCGATTGGCCACGATTTGAGTTAGCTGCATTTTTAAAACTTTATAGTGTAGAACTCGATCGTGGCACTAAGATCAGAGCTTATTAGAGCCAAGTGATCAACTCCGCCAGTACCAACAGTTCTTGTTGGGACGTCACATTTGGCAAAAAGCGACGTCGTAATTCGATTCGATGTCGATCATAATCTCTCGGTTTAACCGTTTTATCCCCACGAAATATCCAAAACCTCTATCTCAATAAACATAAGTCTTCCGAGGCCACAGTCGTACTAACGATTCCTGGGTAAATCCAGACCAACACCTTCCAGGTGAGCGAAGTCCAACTCGATCCTCTCCAACATTGCACGAGACAAAGGTGGAGCCAGTATCGATCTAACATTCTGCTCAAGATGAACCGGATCTCCAGTGCCGAACAATACTACATCGGCACCAGGTTCATGCCGGACATATCGATACGCTGCGTCAATAACACTCGCCGCTTCCCCGTCTAGAAGAAGAAAATTAAGTGGGTTGGTGGAATGACCGTATTTTTCCGTCAGTTTTCCTGAATGTACCAACTCGACTATAGTTGAGGAAAGGTAGTCCAAATCACTAAAAATACTGCGCACCGCAAACATGATGAGAGTACCAATTTGCCGCTCCCGGGTCCGAGGAAATACAAATTCTCGAGCATTTTGATGCATCATATGGAAGCCAATCATCACTACTTCCCAAAACTCATCATCAAGAGCGCGGGTCAACATGGCATGCCTAGAATCGTTTGGTGGTGTCTCGGTTATACCTAAATGGGAAAATTTCCCCTTCTCACGTTCACGGAGCAAGGCGGGAAGCAGCTCACTGCACACATATTCGTAGTCCTTAAATTGTACTGCGTGTAGATGAAATACGTCGATATAGTCAGTCTGGAGACTGAGCAACGACTGTTCAAGACTGGCTATAATTTGCGCTGCTGATAGTAGTTTTTTATCCTTCTGGATACGACATTTTGTTGAGAGAACGACGGAATCCCTAGGAACTTTTGTCAGTGCCGACGCAAGAATTTTTTCTGTCTCGTAAACTGGAGCTGTATCAAAAAAGTTGACACCCAAATCCAGTGCGCGGTGAATAATTGAAACTGACTCCGCAACAGTACTGCCCGTAGATTGCCCTAGTCGACTATTTCCTCCACAACCCAAACCAGCAACACTAACTTTAAGTTCCGTCGCCCCAAGATTTATATATTCCATATCCTATTCCCAATTGAGAATTGCAAAGTACTCTGTTGAACCAAATAAAACTAAAATTCATGTGCTCAAGCAAATTGATAGCCAATGCCAATCTGTAAATATTGTTCCCCGACATGGTCCTAAATTAGGACCAATATAAGCAAGCGGCTTTCATCTCACTTTAAAGGCCTACTTCACGACTCTTAGACAGACGTTTCAAAGAATTGATAGGCGTGAGTGATGGCAGTCATCTAATGTAGTATTTGGGATAAATCGAGCGACCAGTTGGTGATATATCAAGCACTTATTGTGGATTGGTACGTCCCGGTGAACCGGTAATGCTAGCCAAAGTGTTAAAAAACGCCCGTTTCCTGGCTGTGTTGATCGACCAGTTGATTGGTGGGTTTTGATAACCATTGATGTAGTCGCCATAAAATATTTGGCCGCCCACAGCATCACCAGGATCAAAATATCCCCAGCCAGCCCGCGCCTCCAAAGCTGCTCGAAAATTGTAATTTGCATTATCAAAATCAAAATGATCATCTTCGTTAAAAAGTATGGGTTGATTTTGGTAACTTGGTATGCTCCGCACTCGCTCCACCATCCCCATTATATTTTTTGGCCGATCAACCCCATTTCCATGTAGGAGAATAAAATCGGATACATCGACAACTTCGGAGCTCGGCACCTGACGATGTGTGAAACTAGTGCCAGCCAAAAGACGATCGCCCTTTTGTTGAATAGATTTTGCCTCATAAATTAATTCATGAACCCGGTGTGGTCGCATAATTTCATGCTGGTATCTTGGCACATCTGCTTCATTGTTTATTTCAATGATAACGTTTTGGTATCCTTTGCCGAGAATCCACCGGCAAATTTCTCTTACAGCTGTACACACTGCCCGCTCATTCAATAACCTTTCATCTTGACCAAAATAAAATAATCCCAAGCAAACAATAAGGCCCGCAGCGTCGGCCGCTTCAATTAACTGGCCAGTGCGACCGCGAAACTCTGGGTTGATTTGTCCCAACGAATCAAAGCCGTTGGATTGCCATGGTTGCGAGGAGATATCGGAAACTCCATCCCAAACTTCGGTATCCTTTGCACTTGGATGTCGTGCATGAATTCTTCTGCGCAACTCATTTAATACTGAGAGATTCTCGCGATAATACCCAAGTGGAGAACCACCTTGCATATTTATACAAATCGCTGTTAATCCATGTGATGCGTAGACAGGAAGCATTTGCGCCAGTTCGTTAGTATTCCGACTTGCATCCCAAAATCCAGTATCCGGGTAGGCCCACAAATGGCGTGTAAATGAGTTTGCATCGTCAAAAATGCCATTGGCCATTCGACTATTCAGCAACAAACCTTCTATGGAAATATCTTGATACCGACGCCCCATATAGGTAGGGCGACCATTTATTAGCCAACGGTCTCCATCAATCTCTATCTTCGTACGAGATTCCCACATCGTTTTTTGCACCAATGTTTATTCTTTTCTCACCGCCTCCGGGAGCTCCCAATAAGCAACCAAAAAACCAGA